>JASJGP010000382.1:0-4115 GCA_033791485.1 Desulfobacterales bacterium
AGTAACTCCGATCCAACGAGAACTTTTTTGAGACACAGCTTATCGATCTTACTCAAATGTCATATTCACACGAATTCGGTTAAATTAATGAGCGACATTCATTTTTTTCTCGACACAACATCGTCCAAGGTATATACAAAAAACTGTATCAAAAATTATACATGTCGCTCCGTTGATACAACAATAAGCTGTCGATTACAGGGCGACCGGAATGAATAGGAGAAGACCACATGGAAGATAAAGGAATCCACCAGGAGTTAGAAAAGACCCGGGAACAACTTGAAATGTACCGGCTCATTTTTGACAGTATTTATAATGGGGCCATGGTAACGGATGCAAAAGGCTTTATCACCCACTTTAACAAGCCTTACGGCCATTTTTTAGGGCTAAACCCTACGGAGCTAATCGGTAAGCACTGCACGAAATCGATTGAAAATAGCCGCATGCATATTATAGCTGAAACAGGGAAACCTGAGATTAACCTATCCCATCGCATTATGGGACAAAACATGGTTGTACAGCGGATTCCGATCAAAAAAGAGGGCAAAGTCATCGCGGTTTTCGGACAGGTGATGTTTAAAGATGTCGGGGACGTGGGCAAGCTGGCCAAAAACCTTTCTCTGCTGGAATCGAAAGTGAAACTGTATGAGGAAGAGCTTATCAATCTGCGTTCGACAAAATACACTTTTGACAGCATTATCTGTCGCAGCAAAACAATCCGATCTTTAAAAAAAGAAGCCCTCATTGCATCCACCAATCAATTTCCGGTACTCATATCCGGAGAGAGCGGCACCGGCAAAGAGTTGTTTGCCCAGGCCATTCATCATGCCAGTCCCCGTAAGCTCTACCCCTTTGTGCGCATCAACTGTGCCGCGATTCCTAAGGACCTTCTTGAATCTGAACTGTTCGGCTATGAGAAGGGGGCGTTCACCGGGGCACGAACCGGCGGCAAACCCGGAAAATTTGAGTTGGCCCAAAAGGGCACAATATTTCTGGATGAGATCGGAGATCTTCCTCTGGAAATGCAGCCCAAACTGCTACGAGTTCTGGAAGAAAAGGAATTTGAAAGGGTGGGCGGCAACAAGCTCATCCGATCCGATTTTCGCCTGATTGCAGCAACCAATCAGAATCTGGAAGAAATGTTGAACAACGGCCGATTTCGTAAGGACCTTTTTTACCGCCTGAACGTCATACCGATCCACATTACGCCGCTGCGCAAAAGGCGAAGCGATATTGTTATCCTTGCACAACATCTGCTGCGAAATTTGGCGCAGGAAGCAACAATGTCAGACATACGGATGGATAAAAGTACGGAGGACGTGCTCAAAGAATTTGATTGGCCGGGTAATGTGCGCGAACTGTCAAATGTTCTGGAACGGGCGCTGTCTTCCCTGGAGGGGGACACCATTGAGGTAAAAGATCTGCCATTTTATCTTATCCCGGGCCGACCGCAGTTTATAAAAACCAATCAATCTTCAATCAGAGAGGTCCAGGCTACGGCCGAAAAAAAAGCCATATTATATGCCCTCGAAGAAACAAATTACAACAAGGCTAAGGCCGCCGGTTTGCTCGGTATCCATCGTACGCTTTTGTATAAGAAGATGAAAAAGTACAGCATTGCGCTTCAACCCAATTAGTACGTATCAATTTTGATACATACTAATTATCGCTTCAGCGCGCGTGATGCTTCTTCACTGCTCTAATAAATATGCGGCGCAACATCACGCTTCTGCAAAGCGCCTCCGAATTTTATTCTTAGAAAAGCGTTGGTGGTGTAGCGGGTCATACCTGAATAGTAATGATCAACCAGGTACTTAACCATGTCGATGTATTCGTCCATTATGTCGGGTAGAATACTGAAATCGTCGTAATTGAAATGTATACCTTTTGGCTCAGTGGTATAATGCTTGCAGCTTATTTTAATAACCGTGAACATAAAAATTAGGGGGGTTATAATGCTGGAAATAAAAGATTCTGTTGCGGTGATTACCGGCGGTGCCAGTGGCATCGGTCTGACAATGGCCCAGTACTGGACGCAACTGGGAGGAAAAGTGGTTATCGGCGATATTGCTGAAGAACCATTAAAAACTGCAGCAGATAAAATCACCGGAGAAGTGGCGACGGTTGTCTGCAATGTGACTGACGAAAACGATTGCGCTCGCCTGGCGGATGTAGCTATAGAAAAATTCGGCAGGATCAACCTGGTTGCACCTTTTGCCGGAATCATTATGGACGGACTAATGGTCGCCCCAGATCGTGAAACCGGAAAGGTAAAAAAGAAAATGTCCCTTAGTCAGTTTCAAAAAGTGGTGAACATTAACCTGACGGGCGTATTCTTAACGGTGCGCGAATGTACCGAGCGGATGATCAACAACAACTGTCGGGGTCTGATCTGTCTGGTATCTTCCACCGGCTCCCTGGGTACGGCCGGTCAGATCAACTATTCTTCTACCAAGGCGGCTATGTCGGTGATGCCGAAAGTGCTCACGGCTGAATTTTTCCGCCGCGGTCTTTCCGATAAAATCCGCTGTGTGGCGATAGCCCCGGGATATTGTGCCACACCCATGCTGAAAGGTATGAATCAAAAAGCTCTGGATAAAATATTGCAAGATGTTCCCATCGGCCGTTTAATCGAACCGGAGGAAGTGGCATCCCTGGCGGGCGAGCTCTATCGAAATGAAGCTCTGGCCGGGGAGGTGTTTTTTGTACACGGAGGACTACGCCTTGGATCGAAAGGATAGAATCCGTGGTTAGATTTCACAATTGGACAAGAAAATTACCTTTATGAATCGCCATACCGATTTCGAAAATCTCATGATAGGCCTGTCGTCCAAAAAGATTTTTCCTCTTAATATTGAGTATCCAGAAACCGGCATTAAGTATCACGGCGATACGGGCAACATAAAGCGCTCTTCCTGTTTTTTAGATGAGGGCTAAAACCCTCTTTTTGCTGGATAATCAGGTTTAATGATAGAAACCGCAACGCTATGTCCCACGAGTCCAGAGGGGCTCTTTGGTTATACTTGGCGAATTCACTCTTGACCGACGCTCTAAAACCATTTATTGTTTATTTATCGAAGGAGACCTTTGAAAAACGGTAATTTTTATTCGAGTTCAAGGAAGGCGAAAATTTCAACCAGAGGAATATATAGAATATTTCGAGGATTGAAATTTGAGACTGACGCAAAAATCGGGCAATAAGTGCCGTTTTGCAAAGGCCTCGAAGAGACGCCATCAATTTTGGAGGAAATACTTTTGTACCTTTCACACTATAATTTTACCGAAAAACCGTTTCAGATTACAACTGATCCAAAATTCATCTGGCTGGGTGAAAAGCACCTGGAGGCCCTTTCCACTTTAAAGTACGGGATCTTGGAGAATAAAGGTTTTCTCCTTCTTACCGGAGATGTAGGTACAGGGAAAACCATGTTGGTAAATTGCCTTGTCACCAAACTCGATATTGAAACCATCATCGCAACAATTCCCGATCCTGATCTGGAAATTCTTGATTTTTTCAATTCTCTTGCAGACAGTTTCAAGATTAATAAAAAATTTGAGAGCAAAGGGGGATTTCTTGTACATCTAAAAGCTTTTCTGCACAAAGCACACGCTGAAAATAAAAGTGTTCTATTAATAATAGATGAGGCCCAGAGGCTTAACCATAAACTCCTTGAAGAGATTCGGCTTCTTTCAAATATTGAACTGTACAGTAAAAAGCTTATTAATATTTTTTTTGTGGGGCAAAACGAATTTAACGACATTTTAATGGAGGAAAAAAACAGGGCCGTAAGACAGAGAATTGCTTTAAGATACAACATCGATCCATTAACTGAACGTGAAACCGAAGAATTTATAAAACATCGTCTTGAGGTAGCCGGGGCAAAAGGGAATGTCTTCAGCACAAGTGCGATTCATGAAATCTACTTATTTTCAGGCGGCTATCCTCGTCTTATCAATGTTATGTGTGACCATGCTTTGCTTACAGGCTACACCAAGGGAATGAAAAAAGTCAGTGTAAAAATTATAAGAGAATGTGCTGAAGAGCTCAAAATTCCCGTTAAGGAAAGAAAAACTCAAATATCAAAAACCGAAATTAAAAACAGCAATGATGATAA
>JASJGP010000383.1:0-7174 GCA_033791485.1 Desulfobacterales bacterium
ACGCCCATGGCACCGGTATGGCCCATTCCTTTATCAAATACCCATGCGATAACCGGGGTAAATATCAGCAGCAGCAACAATTCAAAGGCCAGGGCATGAATAATCCTCCCTTTCAATGTTCTCATATCCATATCCTTATACATTTAACGTTAACGGCACAAATAATTTGCGCCGGGGAACTTTTTTACCATTGGATGACCGTATAAAACAAGTTGAAAGTCATCTGAATTGGAAATGATAGAATTCTGTCCGGCATTTTTTTCAAAACAAGTTGACAAATTTATAGAAGCCAACTAATTGTGACCTTAATAACGTTATCATAGTAACAATAATATTTGGGAGCCAATATGGAAAAAATTTCAAGAGTCTTCCCACTCGATAATTCACCTGGTTACATAATCAATAGCTTGGCAAGAGAAATGAATGCCTTCCTTTATCGATCATTTCGTGAAAAAGGATTTGAAATTACTGCACAGCAATGGGCTGTCTTAAACCGGCTTTGGGAAATGGAAGGACTACACCAGAGTAAACTTGCCCAGCAGACCACAAAAAACAGGCATAATATGACGATGATTCTTAAACAATTAGAAGCAAAAGGGTTTATCGAAAAAAGATCGGATGCAGAAGACAAAAGACTGAATCGTGTGTATCTAACAAAAAGAGGGAAAGCCTTAAAAGAAGAACTGATCCCCATTGCAATCAAAACTACTGAAACTCTTTTTAGGGGAGTATCCATTGAAGATATGGAAGTATTTAAAAGAGTCCATCGAATGGTCATCAAAAATCTAAAATTATAATCGGACACTATACAGCAAAGAGGGAAATAATATGAAAAAATTGAGTGCGAAGGGACAAAAATGGTTAAAAAGTATTCACATTCTATGTGCTTGCATGTGGGTAGGTGCGGCTATTATTCTTAATTTAATGAATCCGTTTTTGAAAGCCACTGATGGAATGCAACTTTACGGGATAGACATATCTATGAAGTTTATTGATGATTTTATCCTTATTCCTGGAGCCAATGGGGTACTTTTAACCGGGTTGGTCTATTCTATATTCACAGGCTGGGGATGGTTCAAACATAGGTGGATTTTAGTTAAATGGTGCATTGCCTTGTTTGGTGTAATTTTGGGTACATTTTGGCTCGGCCCTTGGCTTAACGCTTTAGCTCCATTCTCAAAGTTGCATGGGTTGGACGCATTGACCGATCTAAACTATCTCCATAATAAGTCCATGAATTTTTATTGGGGTATTTTTCAACTCTCAACACTGATATTTGCCCTTTTCATATCTGTGCTCAAACCCTGGAAGAAGAGGAAAAATAAATAACAATGGCGATAAATGATAACCCAGCATCCGTTTCAACAATTACCAAAGGAGACAAACATGGCCTTTCTAACAATTGATAAAACCAAGTGTAAACAGGATGGGATTTGTGCGGCCGAGTGCCCCAGACGGATTATAACTCAGGAAGATGACAAGAGTTTTCCTCAAATTTCAAAAGCTGATGAAGCCATTTGCATGGCCTGTGGACACTGCGTAGCTGTTTGCCCATACGGTGCCTTGAGTTTGGCCAGGGTAAACATTGAAGACGGCCCGGAGATAAAAAAAGAACTGATCCTGTCCTGGAGTCAGGCTGAGCAATTCCTCCGCTCCCGGCGATCCATCCCGTCGGTCTTTTTTTTAAATCAAATATATTTTCAGTAATTGTTTGGAGAATTCAACCAGCGACACATAGTATTCATATAAATCAGCTGAAATATTTAATGCAAAAGGTAAATGCTGCGTTTGCCGTCACGCCCAGCTGATCCGGGAAAATTGCCCCGAATGCCACCACAATCAACAGCAGCAGCAGAGCTGGCGGAAAAACACACCTGTTTATTTATTTTGGCAACGAATTCTTGGAATTGTGTGTTTTTCATCAATTCCTAATTATTCGGATTTACGTGTCTCAACATAGGTTTCAAGAGCCTGCTTAATCTCTGGATCCATCTCCGGGACCTGATAATTGGCCAGCCTTTTTTCCAGGGCAGCAGAAGAATTCTGGGCCAAGGAAAGGCCACCTTTCTTGTTCCAGGCATCATGGGAGTCATGGCAGAAGAGATTGGTTTGAAAGTACTCACTACGGCACAACTGGAAAGTTCTTGCCTGGGTAAGGAATTGACCTCCGATGCCGGCCTCTTCTATGGCCTTAATTTCAAGTTCAAGTTCAAGTTCAAGTTCATCTTCCTGGATATTCAAAGGCCTGGTCAGTCTGCGCAGCATGCCGCAAAATTCTTCATCCATAAGAAATTTTTCATAGCTGATGGAAATATGCCCACCCATTTGTCCGCATGAGTGAAGGATAAAGTTAACCCCGCTGTTGACAGCGGTCTGAAGCTGCATGCTACCCTCATATCCTGCCTGGGAATCAGGGGTGTGGGCATCACAAAGGGCTCCCCCGGAACGGCAGGGCAGGTTATAAAATTTTGCCATTTGTGCTGTGGCAGAAATTAGGGCGGCCTGTTCGGGTACACCAACGGCTGCAGCACCGGTTTTAAAATTGGTGGCGGTTGAGGTGGACCCGTAAATCACCGGTGCTCCCGGATTCACCAATTGGGTCAGAACGATACCGGAAAGGACTTCGGCATTAATAAGAGATAGAATGCCGGACAGGGTGACAGGGCCGGATGTCCCGCCAATAACCATATTGGCAATGATAACTGCTTGACCGTTTGCTGAAAGGGCCATCAGCGCCCCAGCCATTTCATCGGAGAACTGCAGGGGAGTCAGGACGTTGATCAGAGAAACCGTATAGCATTTCTCTTTAACCTTTTCCTTGTCCCTATTGCAAAAGGCAATGGCCAGCATTTCAATGAGATCTTCTGCAATCCTCCGGTCGGTCTGACATCCCATGAATGCTTTATCGCATAAAAGTAAGTTGGACAGCACCATATCCAACCCTTGAGTCTTGGCCGCTACATCCTCAGGATCGATCATGAGGTAGGCGTTCATACCGATTTCTGTTGAGGTCTGTACCAGTTTGCAAAAGTTATTGTAATCTTCCATGGTTCCAGCGCGCTGTCTCCCATCAACTTCGGCAATAAAAGGCGCCCCGTAAGCGGGGAGAAAAACAAAGTCGTCTCCCCCTATGGTCAGATTGTGCTCTGGATTTCTGGCATGGATCTCAAAGGTTTCGGGCGCCGTTTCAAGTGCATTTTTGACGTCTTGTTCCTGGAAAAAAACGGTTGTCCCCTCGACTTTGAATCCATTTTTCTTAAAGAGTTCAATCGCCTGCTCGTCATTAAAAGCAACTCCGGTTCCTTCAAGAATTCTGAGGGATGCCTGGTGTATTTTGTTTATCATGTTGCTGGAAATTTCAGGCCTTCTACTATACATATCTCACCTCATCTCATTGGTCCTAAGGCGCCATGGCCCAGGTCTAATTAAATTGATCCGACCGGAGAATACATTCAAAACAGAAGAAAGTTGTAATTATTCAAGAAAAAGACCCCGGTAAACGGTCTCAATTATCACTACGGGGGAGAATAAGTCAATTTAATTTATTTTATGACTTTGATGAGTATTTTTAATGCAAGAGGGTTGGACGGATATATTCTTTTTAGCCTATTCAGGCAAATTGGACCCTTGCACCAGATCTTAACTGTTCATGAAGCTCGTGTTGCACCTCTTTAAAGGTATCACGGATATGCTGTTCAAATGCCAGAAGAAGGGGGCTTGAAGGCATGGGGGCCCTGTGCAGGGTGATATGGCCAATGGGTAGGGAAGGAAATCCCTGTTCTTCACCCACAATCATCAAATCTTCAGGTATGTTGGTCACCCCCATAACGGCCACTGAAAATCCCACCCGGACAGCTGCCATGATCCCAGTACTGGTGGGGCTGTTATAGTTGATTCGGAATTCCCGCCCGGCCTCCTCCAGGCTTCCTGTAGCCCAGCGACGGTATGGGCATCCTTCATAGGATACGGCCAGTGGAATCTGGCCCGTGATTTCGTGCTGCTTATGTTTTGTCGAGCTGATCCAGGCCATGGGTTCACGAAAGACAACAGTTCCGCCTTCGCTTAATTCCGAGCACAGAGCAAAGTCAAGGTCTGCCTGATCCACCGCCCTTTTTAGGTTAACACTCAAATTGCTGATCACATCGACTTTTACCTGGGAGTGATCCTTGGCGAACCTGGAGAGGATCCGGGTAAGAAAGGGTGAGATATAGTCTTCGGGTGCCCCGATACGAATATGACCTAATAGCTCCCGCTTTGAAATTGTCAGTACGGCCTCGTCATGGGTATGGATAATTATCTTGGCATATTGGAGCAGATCCCTTCCCGCTGCTGTGAGCTTGACGGCTTTGGCAATGCGGGTCAGAAGGGGAAGGCCTAATTCCTCCTCCAGGCGTTTTATCTGGAGGCTTACGGCAGACTGGGTCAGGTTAACTGTTTTAGCGGCTTTGGTAAAACTACCGGTTTCAATAACTGCAATATATGTTTTGAGTTGATTAATGTTCATTTCTTATCTCCACGCATAAAAAAAACTCATAGTTATGACAAGATATATTAATTTGACTTATTATACAACTTCGACTAACTCTTTTCGCAGTTGCCAATTCATTATAATTAAAAAAGGATGCTTAGCCATGACAAAAAAAATGAAACTGGGATTGCACACTTACACGCTTCATCTTTGGGGACTGGGGCAGAATTGGGGAATTCAGGCAGCCCCCCGGCCAAAGGAAATGAACCTCATCCAGCTCATGGACAAAGCCGTTGAATGGGGGCTGGACGGCCTTCATATTACGGGATGTGATTTGGAGACCAAGGATGACACCCGTCTTGCCGAAGTGAAAAAAGCAGCACAAGACAGGGGCCTATACCTTGAATACAACTTTTCCCTTGATGAAGAATTTGATCCCCGCCTGACCGACACCATTGCCGATGGAATTAAAATTACGGAAAAAATAGGGGCGGACCTGGCCAAGCTCAGCTTGGATATCCGCCGTCCTCGACCGCTTTACGGTAGTTGTTTCCATCCAGAGGTCATGAGGCAACTCTGTGATGTCCATGATCAAGTTAGAGCCGTTACTCCCCTGCTGGAAAAAACAGGTATCAGACTGGTCCTTGAAAATCATACGGAAACTTTTGCCGATGAAATCCTCTGGCTCATCGATCAGATCGACCACCCCCTGGTAGGTGTCTGTGCAGATACCGTCAACTCCATGGGCGTTCTGGAAAATCCTGAAACAGCCGTGGAAAAGCTTGCTCCCTACGCCTTTTCCAACCATTTCTGTGACCATAAGCTTGATCGTGACCAGTTCGGCATCCGGTTCCATGGCGTAGCCCTCGGCGATGGAGATATAGACTGCTTTAAAACCTACAAAACCTTCAGGGATAAATCCCCCACCGACCGAATCACATTTGAGATCGAGTGGGATATGGGAGAGGACAGTATCGAAGTTGCCCGTGAAAAGGAAATGGATGCCTGTATCCGGAGTATCAAGTATGCCCGTGATGTCTTGGGCATTGGAATGTAAAAAAATGGTAACTGTTTAATCTTCACCCCTTATTTTAATTAGCTGTTTGCATTCAAAAATATGCAGGTGGCCCCAGCCTGAAAGGATTAACCCAATGTCTATTTTTAATATGGCCGTATCAAAAACGATTATGCATGTACCCTCTCCCATTGTTAAGTATTTTGCCAAAGACTATGTGGCTGGAAAGGAGCTTGACGATGCGGTCCGTGTCTGCCGGGAACTTTCCAGCAAAGGGATTGAATCCACCCTTGATATTCTTGGCGAGTATATCACAAGGAAAGAACAGGCACTTCCCTTTAAACAGCATTGCATGGATATTTTAGAAACCATCCACGAAAAGCAGCTTGATGCAAACCTCTCGGTCAAACCCAGCCAGATGGGGCTCCTCTTGGATTATGACTTTGCCTATGAAAATGTCCGTGATTTGGTGGCCAAAGCGGTTGAATTAGACGGTTTTGTCCGCATCGACATGGAAAATGTGGAATCCAACGAAAACACCATTCGTATGTATAAGAACCTGCGAGAAGAGTTCCCAAAACATGTCGGGGTCGCCCTTCAGGCGTACATGCGTAATGCCTGCAGCCACTTAGAGGAACTCAAAGACGGTCCCATGAATTTTCGGCTGGTAAAGGGTATCTTTATTATTACCCGCGAACAGGCGTGGAAAGATCCCAAACTTATTACCCAGAATTATGTGGCGCTTTTGGACCGGATGTTTGAACTGGGTGCCTACGTGGGTATCGCCACCCATGACGAAAGTTTGTATTTCGAAACACAGAAACTCATTAAAAAATATAATCTTAAACGGGATCAATACGAATTCCAGATGCTGTTGGGTGTGGACCCCGAACTTCGGGATCTTATTGTATCCGAAGGCCATCGTTGCCGAATTTACATCCCTTACGGCAAGGAATGGCTGGGCTATTCACGACGGCGTTTGCTTGAAAATCCCAACATTGCCAGAGCAGCTTTAGGGCAAATTGTTCGAGGAAGTGGCGGCAGATAATTAAAAAGTATTTTTTAGGGTCATACCTTTCGTAAAAATAGCAAAGGTATTGAAATAACAGCCGTTACAAAACCCAGCATTACGCTTTTAGAAAAGGGCTTTAATCAATTTGCGACCATTGAACCAAAAATCCTGATCGGGCTTTTGGTTTTATGGGCCGTCCTATTCTCTGATCAAGCAGGCGCCTTGCTTTCAAACATTCGGGGGCTGGTCCTTTGAAACCTCTGGCCCCTGGTATCTGTATACCATGGCGTTTGTTGTTATTCTTTGCATAGGGCTGGCTGTATTTCCCACCATGGGTTACCCAGGGCGTGGGGAAAAAACACACCGTTCATGAAATTTTAAGTGGTCTGTGCAACGCCGAAATATCTGAAAGAAATGCCCGGTCAATCCGTTATCAAAAGTGTTTGTTGACAAAAAAATGACAACTGCACTGTTGGATCGTCTTACACATCATTGTGACATAATTGAAACGGGCTGATTATAACGGATTTGGGGGAACGAATTTTGTAGGCAATCAAATAGATTCATGAGAGTGTTAAATGGAATATTAACATAATCAACGAGTTGCTGCTCTCATGAATCATCAAAATGCTATAATTCGACAAAACCGTTCAATTTGTTTTCCCTTCATCGACCGTAA
>JASJGP010000384.1:0-5631 GCA_033791485.1 Desulfobacterales bacterium
AAAGCATAAGCTGAATGATCGAACGCCGGGCCTCGACCACACGGGGCGACTCGGTCTCCACGATCATATTGTCGCCGGCAGGAGTTTCGCAGGCAGCCATCAGCTTGTCTGCGCCCTCGACCTCAACGACACAGATCCGGCAGGCGCCATGTGGAATTGTTCCCTTTAAATAGCAAAGGGTAGGAATATCAATATCATTTCGCCGTGCAACATCAAGAATCGTTTCACCAGCCTCAAATAACAATTCGTTTCCGTTAATAACGATGCTTTTCCGTTCGACCATGACAGATGCCTCTCCTTTGTAATGTAAATGTCTTATGAGTCTATTTATCTGGCGCCAGGCTCATATTACGGCTTTAGCGATATCCTCCAAGGTATTCCTGCCCGTTGGAGTAAAGTGCAGACACCGCTTTCGCGATCCAACAAATTCGGAAAATCGTAACGGTAGGCTGAAATTTAATCATGAACAGATAAGTGTAGACTTCGAAATTGAACATTTTGAAACTGCCTCAAATTTTAGCATTTTGAAAAACCGTATTCAAAAAACAAAGTTCTAAGACAGGGCGAACTCGCGGCCTTTTCTTCAGGGGAACAAGTAACCGCAAATAAAAAACCAAGTGCAACCCTTTTTATCAAAGCGAGAATATCGGGAAAAAATAAGGTCGCCTTAGGATGACTATTTAAGCAGGAAATGAACTATTTTAAAAGATTAATTTTTATTATGTTTGTTTGTTTTTTCTGGATGAATACCCGTCTGCATACCAACCTCCCCCTTTCAGCTCAAAGC
Source organism: Desulfobacterales bacterium (assembly GCA_033791485.1). Classification (GTDB taxonomy): domain Bacteria; phylum Desulfobacterota; class Desulfobacteria; order Desulfobacterales; family JAUWMJ01; genus JAUWMJ01. The sequence goes on from JASJGP010000384.1 coordinate 788, forward strand.
TGCATGCAGATATAATTTTTTTTGCTTCCTGATGGCACTCGGGACATGTTATTTTTTTTGTATTCATTCTGACTAGCTTTTCGGTGATTGTACCATTGGGGCATTCAAATTCATAAACCGGCATGACATTTTCTCCCTGATACCTATAAAAAGGCATATACTTTCAATGTAAATTATCTTGTTTTTTAAAATGATGGAATTATATACTCATTTTAACGCTTGTCAAGCTTAGATTTGGCTATATCCATAGCAGACGCATTTAATAAAAACCCAAATTTCGCAACCCTGATTTTAGCCGCCTTCAAGACGGTAAGGGGTAAACTTAACGGTGTGAAACTTGAGTCAAAATAAAAGCAGCATAAATCTATTTAAAATTGCCTTTACCCTCTTTTCCCCTAGTCCTAAATGGACTCCGGCGATAGGCATTTTGTTATTGCCATTAATTTTTTTATTTCAATTGTCCGTCATATTTAAATTGAATTTAATTTATTAAACGATAAATACGCAACATTTTTTTATTGATTTAATTAAATTAATTCCTTTTTTATTTTCCTTAAAGTCACTGCTGTCCCATTAAAAAATACAAAATCTTTGTAACCTTATGAATATTAAATGAATGACCCCACCGCAAGCGGATGGGGTATCTGGTGCCAGTTTGAGAATCCAGTCAAAATTTAAACAATTTGAGTTGCTTCATTCGGGTTTCTGTCTTTTTCTTATCGGGGCTTTGATTTCTTATGTAATCTCTTATTGTTTTCTCTGACTTGGCTTCTCCCACGGTTCCAATATATTTGCCGTCGCTCCAAAATTCGCCACCCCATAACTCTTGCTTCTTGAGATTGGGGAATCTTTCAAATATTTTTCGTGCTGTAATTGATTTGATTATGCTTATAACTCGTAGTGGAGCCATCCTGGGTGGGGCCCCACAGAATATGTGAATGTGGTTTTGATCGAAACCAACTTCATCGATAACTATTTCGTATCTTTCGGAAATACCTTTTAACGTTTCTGTGATACATTTTTCTATCTCGCTGTTGAGCAAAGCCTTGCGATATTTAACTGCTGTCACCATATGGTAGCGTATTTTATATACGCTATGCGACGTTTTGCCTAATTCCATTATGGCGGATTATATCACCATCTTTTACCCCGCCGCAAGCGGACGGGGTATAAAAATATAATAAATAATTTCCATGCGGCAGTCAAGATATGATTTTGCAACAAACTCTGTATATTTTACACTAAAAAACAATCACGAAAACACGAAAGCGGAAAATCACGAAATAAAATCTCCCTACATGCCTTTTTAAAATCTGAAATGTAACTACTCAGGTTGATAGGCTGGAGGCTGAATACTGTTAGGAATAAACGCATTTTAAAGCCATGTTTGATGCAAGAATCACATTCCGCCAAAGTACGGTAATCGTGCTTTTCTGACCCTTTCAGCCATGCCGGAGGCCTGCAACCTTCAGTCTAAACAGCTTCAGCCTGACTAGGTGAGTAGTTAATTTAGAACAAACTTGACACAGGTGTTATTGGGGTAAGTTCTTGTAATCCAAAACATTGTATTTCGAATATCGAATCACGCCACAGGCGTGACGGAGTTACGTAGGAAAATAATTACTATTATTTCCAGATGTTATAACTTTCCAAATACCGAATATCCAATTTTCAAGCAAATAATGGATATGATCGTTATAACAACAACTTAACAACTCAACTACTTAACCACTTAACGAGATCTGAATTGGATAGTTCATCATAGCTTTTCTGCTGAAATAAATCCTGCTTTATAAAATTCGCGGTTTAGCCGTGCGATATTTGTGATTTTAATTTCCTTCGGGCATACTGCCTCACATTCCCTTTCGTTTGAGCAGTTTCCAAAACCACACATATCCATAGCCCTTACCATGCCCAAGGCGCGACGTGCCGCTTCAGGCCTACCCTGTGGCAGCAGAGCAAGTTGAGAGACCTTGGCGCTTACGAAAAGCATGGCAGAGGCATTCGGGCATGCTGCAACACATGCTCCGCATCCAATGCAGGCGGCTGCATCCATTGCTTTTTCAGCAATTTCCTGGGGTATGGGTATGGCATTTGCGTCAGGTGCGCCTCCAGCGACCATGGAAACAAACCCACCTGCCTGGATAATCTTGTCCAAAGGACTGCGATCTACTATTAAATCCTTAACCACCTTAAATGCCCTTGCCCGCAATGGCTCAACGAAAATTGTATCCCCGTCTGAAAATTTTCGCATGTGAAGCTGGCAAAGGGTCATAGCCTTTTCCGGTCCGTGGGCAACACCGTTTACCACAGCGCCACACATGCCGCATATTCCCTCCCGGCAGTCGTTATCAAATTCAATGGGTACTTTGCCTTCAAGGGTGAGTCGTTCATTAACCACATCAAGCATCTCCAGAAAGGACATGTGTGTTTCAATATCATTGACAGAGATTGTCTCAAGTCTTCCCTTGTAGTCAGGTCCTTTTTGGCGCCAGACCTTAAGTGTTATATTTATTGTATCAGTTCCTTGCATCACTTGTAACTCCTCTGTGATAATTCGACATTTTCAAAGACAAGGGGTTCCTTATGGCATTTAGGCTCCTTACCATAGCCCTTATACTCCCACGCAGCAACGTAACAAAAGTTTTTGTCATCACGTTTGGCCTCCCCTTCTTCAGTTTGAAATTCTTCTCTAAAATGACCTCCACATGACTCTTTTCGGGCCAGGGCATCGATTGCCAAAAGCTCGCCAAATTCAAGATAATCAGCAAGACGTCCTGCCTTTTGGAGGCTAAGGTTGTAATCCCCTTCCGAGCCCGGGACTATTACATTTTCCCAGAATTCTTCACGAAGCTCTTGAATGAGTTTTATCGCCTTTTTCAGCCCCTCTTCGTTTCTTAACATACCGCAATAATTCCACATAATTTGTCCTAGCTCTCTGTGAATGTTGTCAACTGTCCGGCTGCCCTTCATAGAGAGAAGCTTTTTGATGCGTGCGTCAGCCTCTTGGGTTGTCTCTTTAAACGCAGGGTGGTCGGTTGTTGCTTCTGACCTGGCCGTACCGGCAAGGTAGCCTCCGATGGTATAGGGGATGACAAAATACCCATCAGCCAGACCCTGCATAAGCGCGCTTGCGCCTAGTCGGTTTGCTCCGTGGTCCGAGAAGTTTGCCTCTCCAAGTACAAAAAGCCCGGGTATATTACTCATAAGGTTATAATCCACCCACAGGCCGCCCATTGTATAATGGGATGCAGGATAGATCATCATTGGATTTTCATAGGGATTATCGTCAATAATATTTTGGTACATATCAAAGAGGTTTCCATATTTTTTGCGGATCGTATCTACTCCATCTCTCTTAATGGCCTCTGCAAAATCAAGGTATACTGCATAGCCGGTAGGACTGACGCCTTTTTCTGCATCACACTGTTCCTTGGCGTTGCGTGAAGCAACATCACGGGGGACAAGGTTGCCAAAGCTCGGATATTTTTCTTCGAGATAGTAGTCTCTCTCGGATTCAGGGATATCGTTAGGCCTGCGTTTATCCCCCGGGTCTTTTGGAACCCAGACTCGACCATCGTTTCTTAGACTTTCACTCATGAGTGTCAGCTTGGATTGATATTCCCCGGAATGCGGAATACATGTAGGATGAATTTGGGTAAAGCATGGGTCAGCAAAAAATGCACCTTTTTTGTATGCCCTGAAGGCAGCTCCTACATTGCATGATGTGGCGTTTGTTGACAGGTAAAAGACATTGCCATATCCGCCGGTGGCCAAAATTACAGCATCTGCAATGTAGCTTTCAAATTCACCGTTGATCAGATTTCTGACAACAATTCCCTTGGCATGTCCATCAAGAAGGACAATGTCAACCATTTCCCGCCTGGGAAACATTTTCACCTTTCCGGCCGCAATCTGGCGGTTAAGAGAGCTGTAGGCACCTAAGAGAAGTTGCTGTCCAGTCTGACCTCTGGCATAAAATGTCCTGGAGACCTGGGCACCGCCAAAAGAACGGTTTGCAAGCAGTCCGCCATAGTCCCTTGCAAACGGCACACCCTGGGCAACACACTGATCAATGATATTATTACTGACCTGGGCAAGTCGGTAGGTGTTGGCCTCTCTTGACCTGAAATCACCGCCCTTTATGGTATCATAAAACAGCCGCCATATACTGTCACCGTCATTTTGGTAATTTTTTGCCGCATTAATCCCGCCCTGGGCAGCAATGCTGTGAGCGCGACGCGGGCTGTCCTGGATGCAGAATGTCTTTACGTTGTATCCAAGTTCGGCAAGGGAAGCGGACGCACTTCCCCCGGCAAGTCCGGTTCCCACAACAATAATATTATACTTTCTCTTGTTGGCAGGGTTTACCATTTTCAGTTTAAAGCAGTGTCTGTCCCATTTTTCGGCAAGCGGGCCAGCAGGAATTTTTGCATCAAGCTGCATGTATTATCTCCTTGTATGATAAATTTGTAAAAAGGTTACGTCCCGCAGCGGCGGGATTGTGCCTTTGTATAAATTGCAGTCGTTCACAGGTTCAGGGTTCACCGTTCAGATTTATTTTCTTTCGTCAGTCTTGCGTATAGCGGTTTAGATTTCGTTTAACCCTGAACCTCTCAAGCACTGAACCCGTATGCGGTTACCTTCATTCCATATACGCAAGATAAATCGGGAGCGAACCGAACCCGAGCACAATGATTATACTGAAAACATAACTCAATCCCCTGATGAAAGGCATGTACTTTACATGGTTGGCGCCCAGGGTCTGAAATGAACTCCAAAGCCCGTGGCTTATATGAATCGCTGCAACTATCATTGCAGAAACGTAAATAATGACATATGTA
>JASJGP010000385.1:0-2886 GCA_033791485.1 Desulfobacterales bacterium
GAAGCCATCGGAACCCTTGCTGGAGGCGTGGCACATGATCTTAATAACATCTTGAGTGGTATTGTAAGTTATCCAGAACTGTTGTTGCTTCAACTGTCTGAAGACAGCCCTTTAAGAAAACCTATTTTTACTATAAAAGAATCAGGACAAAAAGCCGCCACTGTCGTGCAGGATTTGTTGACTTTAGCTAGAAGAGGGGTTGCAATAACCAATGTGGTGAATATAAATCAAATAATTTCTGATTATTTGAAAAGTCCTGAACATAAGAGGTTGAAATCTTTCTATGCGGACGCTCAAGTTGAAATCAATCTAGAAAGCAACCTTCTAAATATTATTGGCTCTTCTATTCATTTATCAAAAACGGTAATGAATTTAGTCGCTAACGCAGCAGAGTCTATGCCGGATGGAGGGTTAATTTTTATAAAAACCGAAAATCGATATATTGGCAGACCGGTGAGAGGTTATGATGACGTGGAAGAAGGTGATTACGCTGTTTTGAGCATATCCGATTCGGGAATAGGCATTTCGCCTGATGACGTATCGAGAATATTTGAGCCTTTCTATACAAAAAAAGTGATGGGTAGAAGCGGTACGGGATTAGGCATGGCGGTTGTGTGGGGTACAGTAAAAGATCATAAAGGATATATTGATGTACAAAGTAATGTGGGAAAAGGAACCATCATCACACTATATTTTCCTGCAACCAGAAAAGAATTCGCCAGAGATAAATCACAATTAGCAATTGAGGATTATATGGGGAAAGAGAAGTCGATTTTAATTGTAGATGACATAATAGAGCAAAGGGAGATTGCATCTATCATGTTAGAGCAACTAGGTTATCCTGTAACGTCAGTTTCAAGTGGTGAAGAGGCAATTGAATACTTAAAATCCAGATCAGCAGATCTGATCATTTTAGACATGATTATGGATCCTGGAATTGATGGACTTGAGACATACAGGCGGATTCTTGAATTGCATCCTGGGCAGAAAGCAATTATAGCCAGTGGATTTTCTGAAACGGAGCGTGTCAAGGAGGCTCAAAAATTGGGGGCTGGAGAATACATTAAAAAACCATATACTCTGGAGCAAATAGGGCTTGCTGTTAAAAAAGAGCTAGAAAAATAGTAATTTCGGAGAATTGGGGCTGATAAAAGATATTTCATCAATCTTAAGATCAAGCTTGGGATAAAAATGCGGGGCGTGCAGTCTACAGGCAGAGAGTTTCCGACTCGCACCCTTTTATGTGCGGTGGGTTTCTAGTTCCGCCATAGTTCACGTTTCCGCAAGGCCCCCTTTTCATCCCACACGGTCGGATTTCCCGGGTACGGTTGGCGACCATGGCATTTCCCCAAACAGTTTCCCTTATGCAGCCGAAGCTTAAGTGCTTGCTCACATACACCCCTAATCCATAAGTTTGCTGTACGACTCGTGGCAAAGATTTCGTTTCCCATCATATCCAGGCACTGTGTTCCGAGATGGTCGCCGCCAGCCACCACCATGTGCCGAGAGTCCCTTTCCCCCTTCGAGGTGTTACCTCTCCAGGGTTAGCATTAATTGATAGGAGATTTTCAGGTTTCTTGCGAAAAGGGGTAGACAAATTTAAAGTTAGCTGAACAAATATACTATAAATTTAATTAATTAGCTATGATCGATTTAGGCACGAATCTATAAAAATGAACAGCCTGAAAAAGTTTGGATTTCGATATGAAACCAACCATAATACAAGTTTTAAATTGCTTATTTCTTTTACCGGCCAACGAATTACATTCTTTAATAGAGGGCTCAAGTATCAGAATAAATTCCCTATAATCCTGCGATTGTCTTAATTTATCATAGCTCCCTATCAAAATTCATAAAGTATTTAATATTATTGCCGATATTAAAATAAGTTGGAATTTTATTCTGCTAATAGTGAATAAGCCTAAAGGCCGTAATATGGCTTTGAATGAAAAGCTGAAAATTTTGGACAGCAAGCAACAATCAGTTGACAATAGATGTGCACAAGTTGAGGATTTATTGTCAGCAAATGAGAGCTTGCTTGAAGATGTGTTTGAAAGCATACAGGATGGCATCATTGTTCTGGATACGGATTTTATTATCCGTAGGGTTAATGGAGTGATGAATAGATGGTATGGTAAGCATGTGCCTCTGGAAGGCAACAAGTGTCATATCATCTATTACAACCGTGATAAACCGTGCGATTTTTGTCCTGCACTGCGTTGTTTTCAATCTGGTAAAACCGAAAGAGAGATCATTCCGGGACCTCCAGAATCACCTATCAAGTGGATAGAGCTTTATTGTTTTCCAATTAAAGATCGAGATACGGGCACAGTTACAGGTGCGGTTGAATATGTACGTGATATCACCGGGCGCACAAAAGCAGAGCAAACGATTCGTGAGAGCGAGAGGCAATATCGTGACCTTTTTGACAACGCCAATGATTTGATACAAATCGTCAATGCCGATGGCCGGTTTTTACGGGTAAACAGAAAATGGAAAGAAACACTCGGTTACAGTGAAAAGGACAGTGTCAGTCTATCAGTGTGGGATATTATTCATCCTGATGAAATACCTCACTGTCAGGAGGTATTTAAAAATATTTTTTCCGGGGAGAAAGTAGGTGTAATTGAGACAACCTTTTTAACTAAAGAAGGTATGGCTCTGCCAGTGGAAGGAACAGCGAGTTGCAGTTTCTCAGATGGCAAGCCGTCATCCACCCTCGCTATATTTAGAGATATCAGTGAAAGAAAACAGGCTGAGGATGAAAAGACTATTTTAAAAACCCAACTTATCAGGGCGCAGAAATTAGAGGCGATTGGAACTTTGGCAGGTGGAATCGCTCATGATTTTAAAAATCTATTAATGTCTATCCAGGGGAACGCTTCT
>JASJGP010000386.1:0-2839 GCA_033791485.1 Desulfobacterales bacterium
TCAATAATAGATGTAAGCTGCTCTTCCATCTGATAGGTGTACCATACCATGACAACACCGCCTATCATGGTAATAAATACCAGAGTAGCTAAAATAAAAAAAATACGGCCGCGCAGGCTTATTCGATTCCACATCTTAGGGAATCCTTGGTTTTAGTGTTTGTTCAGAAATAGTTGGCTTTCCCTGAGTAAATCTTAAAGAGTGACTAAAGAGGCAGAAGGGCGAAGTTACAAAGATTGATCACTTAGCTGATTTGCTTTAAGGATCTCTTCTAACCGGTTAGATATTCTATACCTTTTCATTTTATTTGCCTATGCCTCCTGCCTTTTATCTTTTTTCACAGGTTGCAGGACTTGATAGCCTCGCAAATTTCCATAAAAACATCTGTTTTTCTTAAAATTCCGGTGATATTGTTAATATTGTTATCCTTTGTAACCAGCAGGGACAGATGACGTCCCATAACCAGACGGTGAATAGCCACGTCCAGTGAATCATTCTCATTAACGTACTCCCCTTCCGTGAGGGTGTGCATAATGTTTTTAACCTTCAGCGAAGCCCCTTTTTGACAAATTTCATCCATGGGTTTGTCAAAAAGGCTGAACTGTTCCCGTAAGGACACTAAAAACTTCTTACTAAAACCGTAATGGGATATTCCCCTTTTATGCCCCATTTCGTCATATTTTGGTTCCAGAGCTCTAAGCACATCTAATTGACTTACTTTTCCTGTAATCTGCCTGTTCTTATCAAATATCAAAACAGCCCTATGCCGATACCTGGATTGGTCAAATTTCTTTTGCGCTTCCTCAAGAGCAATGATGGCATCATACAAGGTGGAATCTTCTGAAACTGTGGCATAATCAGAAAGGGGAACCATCATATCTTTCACAATTTTTGTTTTCACTATTAACCTCCTGTTTTTTTAATTTAAACCGCTATGGTTTTTTTGATTATCAGCGGTCCGTCTGTGGAATAGCACTATAGCACGCGATAGCCTTAACAATAAGGGGGACGACTGACCTGCGGCAGCTATCTCGCTGAGATTAGACTTGAGCCAGCCCCAATAGACAAATTTTTCCACGGCAGCAATGATCGTCTCTTCCTTTAGGGTGTAACGCAAAGGACAGGGGGCGTGTACGAAGTATTGTATTCATCTGTTAAGGCTATCACGGGCTATAGGGCTATTCCACAGACGGACAGAGCAGAAATTGGAAAACTCTCCGACTCTTCAGATAATTGAGCGGTTTTTACTCAATCCGGATAATAATGTAGCATGAACAGCTTTGCATGTAAACAAGGCTTTCTACCGATCCTAAAACAGAGAGGAATGTTCAGATAAAGTACTCACGGGAACATTAAAGTCGGTGCTAACTTGTTGATATTCATATTTGTTTTCCATTTCTTTTTTATAACTTCGAATTTGTGCGATTTTGATTAAGCATCAAACCTTCATTAATTCAAACGTTTAGTTGTTTAAATGACGTGGCCGTGTTGAAATACAGCCTTGACTTGATATGGGTTAAATGGTAATTGCTAAGCCAGTAAAAATCACTGCAATATAAGCAATGTACAGCAGTTTTTTCTCTTTTGTACAAAAGAAAGACAACCAGCTTGCGGAGTAGAATCTGAAAATCTGAAAACTCAATTAAGGAGGATATGAATGGATATGGATGAGAGGACATTTGACTGGAAAAACCTGACATTTCTCTTAACCGGAGTATTGCTTTTTGCAATAACCTATTTCAGTTCAGCCTGGCCTGATGCTGTGGACCCTCTGGGAAAACATTTTGCGCTGAGCAGGGAAGGTAAAGGCGCCCTGGCTGTCTTTCTGCTGGCTGGAACCTGGTGGGTGTTTGAAGTGGTGCCGATAGGGGTGACAAGCCTGGCTATCGGTGTGCTGCAGGCCCTGTTTTTCATCCGACCGGCCAAAGAGGCTTTTAAGGATTTTATGGATCCTTCGGTGATGTTTATCTTTGGCTCCATTGTGATCGGCATAGTCTTTACAAAAACCGGATTGACCCGCCGGCTGGCCTATAAAATGCTTTCTATAGTCGGTGAAAAAACCAGCATGATTTATTTAGGCTGTTTTGTTCTAACTTCAGCCCTGACGCACATCATGGCCCATACCGCTGTTGCTGCCACTGTATATCCTCTGCTGGTTGCCATCTATGCCCTGTACGGAGAAGGTGACAAACAAACTAAATTTGGAAAAGGATTGTTTATCGGTATGGCATACGTTGCAGGGGCAGGCTCCATTGTGACCCTGCTTGGCGCTGCCCGTGGGGCTGTTGCACTCGGTTTTTTTAAAGATGTCACCGGCCAGGATATCGGGTTTTTCGAGTTGTCCTACTATATGTTTCCCATAGGATGGATCATGACTTTTTTGTTGTGGGGTTTTTTCATGGTGGTGTTAAAGCCCGAAAAAAAAGCCATCCCCGGCCTCAAAGAGAAAGCGAAAAGACTCTATAAAGAACTGGGTGGCATTACAAAAAATGAAATCATCGCCGCCTCTATTGTCGGGGCCTGCATCGTGTCTCTGGGTTTCATCGCAGTATTGAAAACCACTGTTGCAGATTTTAATCCCCCCCATAAAACCGCCGTTATTTTGCTATCCACCATTTTATTTTTTATCACCGGGATTCTTGATATTGATGATCTGGAAGAAGTCCCCTGGAATATTATCCTGCTGTTCGCCGGAGCGATGAGTATCGGTTTTTGCCTCTGGGAAACCGGCGCTGCCCAATGGCTGGCTATCAACTGGCTGACCCTGTTTAAAGAATCTCACTGGTTTATATTTGTTTTAAGCATTGCATTTTTCGTTATGATGATGACCAATTTTATC
>JASJGP010000387.1:0-2526 GCA_033791485.1 Desulfobacterales bacterium
ACGCAAAACAATTCCGTACCATCCAATCAAAGCTTTGATCCCGGTGTCTTGTTTAAAATATTCCGGCAACTCGATGTTACTCGCCGGTAAAAAGGCCTGAGCGTCTTTTTCCCGATTATCAAGAACTTCATCACCCCAGGAACTGAAAAGTATTTCGTTCATGATCTCCCACCTATTTCAATTTGCGTAATAATTGAATTTAAGCAATGTCTGTTGTTAGTTGTCCGTTGTCCGTGGCATGAGGATGGAAAAAGCAGTTAATTAAAGCGGATGTAAACCATCACAAGTTTATTCAGCCCCGTTCAATCGTTCTGAAATATAAGTATAAAGTCTGTCACTTTTAAATCCAGATCCGTATTGCTCTGAGCGCATGTCAGATGTATCTGGCTCTTGGGGCAGGCTGTGATAAGAGTTTGTTCCCTGGTTAGTTGCACGATAGTCTTCCTTGTAACATTTTAGCTTTTTATGACAAAAAAATATCACATCACAGAGCACACAGAGTTTACAGAGATTCTATGTTTTTTCGTAACTACTTACGTAGTCAGGCTGAAGCTGTTTAGACTGAAGGGGTCATAAGAGCGCGATTGCCGTACTTTGGCATAATGTGATTCTTGCATCAAACAAGGCTTTAAAATGCGCTTTTTCCTAACAGTCTTCAGCCTATCTATCTGCGTATTACATTGCTGATTCAGGATGAAAGACATTACACTCTTTTAGATCATCCCCTAAATATTCCCGTTCGTTCGGTCCAAGGATTCCGAGAGACAGGCAAATCAAGGTCCACAGGTGAACCACAGGGTAATTGCCACCATAATGTTCGCTTAACTCATGAATCTGGGCATGGCAGTTATGACAGCCCGCAATACAGTAATCAGCACCGGTTGCCTTGATTTGTTCATCCTTCAACCTGCCATATTCCAGGCGTTGGTCTTTATATCCGGACTGGAGAAATCCGCCGCCGCCACCACAACAGTAATTATTAGATTTGTTGGGGGTCATGTCTATAAAATTTTCTTCACCCACAATGGATTTGACCACATATCGCAGGTCATCTGCAATTGGGTCACCATAAGCCTTACGTACGATTTGACACGGGTCCTGAACCGTAAATTTGATTTTGAGGTCTTTGTTCCAGTCGGAGTTAACTTTCAGTTTTCCTTCCCGGATCCACTTTGCGTAATATTCGTAAATGTTTTTTACTACAAAATTGTGTTCGATATTGAACTTTTTCAGTCCTGCCAGGACTGAGAAGGTTACGTGCCCTCACTCGGTGTTGAGAAAGACCTTGCACCCAAGGTCGTCAGCATGTTTGGCCGCCGTCCGTGTGATATGCTCCCATGAGTCATTGTCCGCAAGGAACATGCAGTAATTTTCTCCTCCCCATCCTTTACTTCCGTAAGTCCAGTCAGCTCCAGCTAAATTAAGAATCTTCCAGAGGGGAACCAGTTCATCGGGCTCGGTTACAGGCTCCCTGGAATTTTGATTCAAAAAAAACTCGGCTCCCTTTTTATCAATGGGGGCCTGCATATCCTTGAATTCAGGCTGTGACTCCTGGTATTCTTCCAGCACGTCTTCCACCACGAACACAAAATCGTCCGGTGCCGTTCCCATGGCACTGCAACTATCATTTCTTAGCGCCATATCGCACGATCCTAAAATACCCTTGGGCCGATCTTCCCTTGGCCATGTTGCACGGGCGTTGTAAACGAGCTGGGGAATGTCGATTTTCATGGGGCAAACGTAAATACACCGCTGGCACATGGTGCACATCCATACCCATGGAGTACTTGTGATCTCATCATCCATTCCCAAAGCCGCCATTCGCAGGAATTTTCTTGGATCCATACCTTCCAGTCCGGTTGCAGGGCAACCGGAAGAGCATGCCCCACAGGTAAGGCAAAGGTTCAAATTTCCTCCTTCAGGGAGCAGCTCTTTTACCTTGTCAATAAACATACTTTTTTTCTTTCCGCCGAGTTTAATTGCTTCTTCTGCCATATCTTATAATCCTCCTGATATATTTTTAATTTCTTAAAGGGCTTAACCCTAACTCTTTTATTTTTCTTTCCATATCAATCACAGCTGAAGAAAAATCCTGTCCCATGTTGGAAGCCAAAGTGACATATTTTAGCCTGTCGTTTTCAAAACCTGTCTCTGTAAACATGCTGTGAACATCGCCCACGCGCATATTAGCAAATATATTTCCCTGTTCGGACTTGCAATTACCATTATGACAGGTCATGACCAGAACGCCGTCCGCTCCATTGACAAATGCGGATAAAATATAATCAATATCCACCTTTCCCGCACATGGTACTTTAATTATCTTGAGTCCTGTTGGAAGCGGCATGTTAAACGCTTCAGCCATTTTTCCAGCCTCAAAGGCAGAATTCTGGCAACAAAATGCTATGATATTTGGTTCATTATCTCCCGATTCAGCAAAATTTTGAATTTGGCCTTTAATATCTTCGTCTTTAAAGCCACCAATTTGTATAGCATCCATGGGACATTCACTTGCACAGATACCAC
>JASJGP010000388.1:0-3400 GCA_033791485.1 Desulfobacterales bacterium
GCCTTAAAATCTTTTTAAATAAAGGTGATGGTGTCAGAGCGAAATCGTTAATCAGGTCCCTGCCTGTTATTAATGGCGGTTTTGACTTTTCAGGTTGAAAATATGAAAAATAGTATAGAACCATTTCCCTGGCAAATTTTATAAATGCCTCGTTTCTTTCATCGTTTTTGTTACCTTTGCCTTTAATATCAGCCATAGTATGAATAAGAAGATCAGGAGCAAAATTGCCGCATTTTAAAAAAAAGCGCGCAATGCCTTTTTGAGTGATTGTTTTATTTTGATGAGCGGAAAAAAGAAACAAAGGTCTTATGTGGTTGCGAATAATAAAATCTATATAAGATGCTTCATGGTTTGAAAATCTAAGTCGGTGAGCGATATTTTTTGTTATGTCGGCACTCTTTTTACCATGACCGTAAAAATGAATGTTTCCTTTGCTGTCTGTTGTTTTAGCCAAAGGCTTACCGATATCATGTAAAAGAATAGAACATTTTAAAAGCGCTCCTTTAAAGGTATCAGCACATGGCTCGAATTGTCCGTACGCTTCCGGTAAAAAATTATGGCAATCGTTTAGTATTGCCTCAAGATGAGAATAGGCTTTCATGGTGTGTTTAAAGACGTCAAAAAGGTGATATCTGTTTTGAAAACAATTTTGCAAGTCGGCAAGCTCAGGGAAGATTGCGAATAAAACCCCGGCCTTTGCCATTTGAGATAGGAAATAATAGGAATTTGATGTGGCAAGAATTTTGAATAATTCCGATCTAATTCTTTCACTGGCAGAAGTTTTCAGAAGTTCTGCATTTTCTTTTATTGCAGCAGATGTTTGCGGCTCTATATTAAAATCAAAGGCTGCTCCAATTCTATATGCTCTTATCAGGCGGATCGGGTCTTTTTGAAAAACCGTTTTTGAAATCATCCGAATTTTCCTTTCAGCAATATCCTGCAAACTATTCATACAGTCGATTATTTTTCCGGAAGATAAATCAAAGGCAAGGGCATTTATGGTAAAATCTCTATCAAAAAGATCATCCTCAATGAACGAACCGTTTATGAGTGATATATCGAAAATATTATTTTTCGAAACCACTCGGAATATCATTTGTCCTGGTTTTCCCATTTCAACAAGACGGCCTGATGTTTTTTCAGCAATTTTTTCAGCAAGCTTTTTAGGATTTTCAATAACGGCAATATCATAATCAGCAGGCGATTTGCCAAGGAGAAGATCTCTGACAGAACCACCGACAAGATAAGCGCCTTTGACATAAGGTGTTATGTTTGATATTATATCGGATATGATAGCAGAATCGAATTGAATCATCTATTTACTATAGCACAATTTATAATAAATTACGTAAAAAATAGCTGAAAGCGCTTGACAGGTATAGAATCATAATATATTATTAGAGAATTAAAAGTTTTTGGCACAGGCATGAAGCCCGCCAATTGGAGAGGATGTCTAAAAAATTCTTCTAACGTAAATCACAAAACACTCATATACCTCCGCAATCACCGACTTGGATCCCAGTCTATGAATTACCTTTATAAGGACACTGTATAATTATCAAAAAATGTTATTAGTATCAAATTCGACTTTATATGGCCGGATTATATATCCTGAGTCGAATTAAATATTAAGACGGTGGCCGACTTGTGCTTCAGGTAATGATAGACTTTTGTATCCTTTTGTCAGGTGGCAAGATATAAGAATCTGGTAGCCTTGTAAAAAGAATGAAAATAGCCTTTTTATGAGCTGTTTAGTGTTGATGCTCTCGTAAAAAGCCATTTTATCACTACTGAGCTCCCAGAGAACTCAGAGAATAACTTGTTTTATTAACTAATTATCTCTGTGATCTCCGCGGCCTGTGTGGTAAATTTGACTTTTTACGAGACCATCAAAATTAAAAAATCAAAATAAAAAAGGGGTAAACGTTTAATGAAGATAGTAGAACTAAAAGAAAAAACAATCAAAGAACTGAACGAAATGGCCAAAAAGGATAATATTGAAGGGGCCGCTGGAATGAGAAAACAGGAGCTTATGTTTGCTCTGCTTCAGAAGGAGCTGGAAAAAAATGGTTTAATTTTCGGTGAAGGTACAATCGAAATTCTTCCTGACGGGTTCGGGTTTTTAAGATCGCCTGATTCAAATTATTTGCCCGGACCTGATGATATATATGTTTCTCCTTCACAGATACGACGTTTTAACCTGAGAACGGGTGATACTGTATCAGGACAGATCAGGCAGCCTAAGGAGTCTGAAAGGTATTTTGCCTTATTAAAGGTTGAGGCTGTTAACTTCGAAGACCCGGAAATTGCAAGGGACAAGATTCTTTTTGATAACCTTACACCCCTTTATCCGGAAAGAAAAATGAACATTGAGACTGATTCTGATAATTATTCCACTCGAATAATGGATCTTATGATTCCCATCGGTTTCGGTCAGAGGGGACTTATCGTTTCGCCGCCCAGGTCAGGCAAGACAATGCTTTTGAAAAACATCGCGAACAGCATTATTGCCAGCCACAGCAATGTTGTTCCATTTGTGCTTCTAATTGATGAACGGCCTGAAGAGGTTACGGACATGAGAAGATCTGTTAATGCTGAAACTATCAGCTCTACATTTGATGAACCTGCGGAAAGGCATGTTCAGGTCGCTGAAATGGTAATTGAGAAGGCGAAAAGGCTGGTGGAACATAAAAAGGACGTAGTTATTCTTTTAGACAGTATTACCAGGCTTGCCCGTGCCCATAATTCGGTTATGCCGCCAAGTGGAAAGATACTTTCAGGAGGAGTTGATTCCAACGCTCTTCAACGTCCAAAACGTTTTTTTGGAGCAGCAAGAAATATTGAAGAAGGAGGAAGTCTTACTATTATAGCAACGGCACTTGTAGATACTGGAAGCCGTATGGACGAGGTTATTTTTGAAGAATTCAAGGGGACGGGAAATATGGAGATACAGTTGGATCGCAGGCTTTCGGACAAACGTGTTTTCCCTGCAATTGATATTAAAAAATCGGGTACAAGGAAAGAAGAACTTCTTTTAGACGACGAGACATTAAATCGAGTCTGGATTTTAAGAAAGCTTCTTACCTCTTTAAATCCTGTTGACAGCCTGGAATTTATGATAGAAAAAATGAGCGGGACAAAAGATAATAAAAGCTTCTTAAATGCCATGAACACATAACTTTGATGGTCTTGTAAAAAGTCAAAAAACCACTTTTACAAGACGTTTTAAGTTTTAGGATTTAAGCTTTAAGTCTTTGTTAAAACAGATAATATTATTAACCTAAAACATAAAACTTAACACCTAAAACCTGATGAATTCGACTTTATACAAATTTATCAAACTTATTTACAAGCATAAAAATAATTTATACATAGGGGGTTAAAATACAATGAAGAAGGA
>JASJGP010000389.1:0-5673 GCA_033791485.1 Desulfobacterales bacterium
TACTGTGCGATAAATATCGTCAGCATCTTCGACGGTTAAGGTTCTTGGATTGTTTGCCAAAAGCCGGGTCACCTTCATTACACCTTTTGCAAGCATTGGGATATCTGATTCAGTGATGCCGAACTCTGACAGGCGGCGGGGAAGCTTGAGATCCTTCATGAGACTATCCATGGCATTTATGGCAGCAGCAGCAGAGTCGTCCTGGCTCAGGCCGGTTGTGTCTTCTCCAATAATTTGTGCCACTTCGGCAAATTTACTCTGATTGCCCAGCATATTGAATTCCATAACCGGAACCAGCATAATGCTGTTTGCAATTCCATGGGGAATATGGAATTCAGCGCCAATGGGATATGCAAAGGCATGGACAGCCGTAACACCTGCATTTGCAAAGGCCATTCCTGCAAGTAAGCTCCCTTCCAGCATATTGGAACGGGCCTTAATATCATTTCCACTGGCAAATGCCGTTCTTATGTTGGTGCTGATCAGTTTTATGGCCTGGATTGCAAATATATCCGTCATGGAGTTTGCGCCATTTGAAGTATAGGATTCCACTGCATGAATAAAAGCATCCATGCCCGTGGCTGCCGTAATCTGGGGAGGAAGCCCTGTGGTGAGTTCCGGATCCAGAATTGCAACATCCGGAAAAAGATAAGGACTTACAATTCCCTTTTTAAGTTTTTCTCGTTCATCAGATAAAATAACAATGGGGGTTACTTCACTTCCCGTCCCTGAAGTTGTTGGAATAATAATTGTTTTAAGCCCGGGCCCGGGTATGAGGTCAATACCGAAATACGAGTTAATATCTATATCGTTTGAAGCAAGAATTGCCGACACCTTGGCAATATCAATGGGAGAACCGCCTCCAATTCCAATGATAAGGTCTGCCCCCTGAGCTTTGATTTCTTTTGCTGCCTGATTTGCGATTTCAATTCGTGGATCAGATTCTACCTTGTCAAATATTGAAAACTTGATTCCAGATGTGTTCAATTTATCTTCAAGTTTTCCAGTAATGCCTGCTTCGACAAGGCCGATATCTGTTACGATCATGATTTTTTTACTATTAAATCGATTGATTTCATCAACCACTCGATCAAGGGAACCGGGTCCTATAATCATGCGGGGTGTTGTCTGAAACATTTTAATATTTTCCATTGTTATGGTCCTCCTATGGTAAATTTATTATATTTTTATTCGTTCTGATCTTATGCCCACGGGTGGAAAAATCAGACAGCCAGATATGTTTTGTGTATATCTTTTTCTTCTCGAAACTGGTCTGTGCTCCCATGGTAGACTTCATGACCCTTGTCAATGACAACCACCCGATCTGAAACTGCCAATGAAAATCTAAGGTTCTGTTCAGAAAGAAGGATGGTTGTTTTTGCCTTTTTAAGAGACAGAACCAGTTCTTTAAGGTCTGCAACTATAACGGGTGACAACCCTTCAGTCGGTTCGTCCATGACAATGATATCCGGGTTTCCCATCAGAGCCCTTGCAATGGTAAGCAATTGCTGTTCTCCACCGGAAAGAGTCCCTCCCAGGCGATTTGTCATTTCCTTTAAAATAGGAAATATATCTAAAACCGTATCAATATTCCATTTTCCTTTACGACCGGGAACTATCCCCAACTCTAGATTGTCTTTGATAGTGAAAGGTCCTAGAATTCTTCGATCCTCGGGAACAAAACCCAATCCTAATCTTGCCATTTTATAGGGCTGAAATCCTGTACAGTCCTTTCCTTTTAATAAAATTTTTCCACTTTTGGGTGGCGTAAGCCCCATGATGGATCGGAACACTGTTGTTTTGCCAGCCCCGTTTCGTCCCATCAGGCATAGTGTTTCGCCCGGCTTGACATTCAAGCCGATATCAAAAAGGATGTGACTGCGGTCGTAAAAAGTATTGAGATTTGTAGCTTCAAGAATAAATTCCATCACAGCTCCTCTCCAAGGTAAGCGGTGATAACTTCCTTGTTGTTTTGGATTTCTTCGGGACTGCCTTCAGCCAGCAGGGTACCCTGCTGAAGAACCCTTACTACCTGGGCAACGTCAAAAACCATGTCCATATCGTGCTCGATAAAAATAAGCGTAAGATCGAACTCTTTCCATAATTTTTTTATTAAATTTTGAGTCACTTTACGTTCTTCAGGGCTCATTCCTGCAGTTGGTTCATCCAGCAAAAGAAGCTTGGGTTTCAAAGCAAGGGCGATTCCTATATCAAGCAGTTTTTGATCGCCATGGGCCAGTTCAAAAGCAAACCGATCAGCCTCTTTTTCCAGGCCAAGGCTTTCAAGAATGTCATATGCCTGTTCAGTTGCCTGTTTGAACTTTAACATGGGCCGCCAAAAGTTTTTTGTATTATCCATTTTGGACATAATGGCCACCTTGATATTGTCCAAAACCGTTTCGTCGGGGAAAAGGGAAGAAATCTGAAAGGCACGTCCGATTCCTTTAAAAACGATACTTTGGGTTGTTTGCCCCACAAGGTCATCTCCCTGAAAAAGAACCTTGCCCGTATCTGGAAGAAGGTTTCCGGTGATTTGATTAAACAATGTGGTCTTTCCTGCGCCATTGGGTCCAATAATAGCAGATATTTCACCTGGCATGACAGACATGTTGACGTTATTTGTCACCTGGAGACCGCCAAAGGCCTTGCTTACCGATTCTAATTTAAGAAGTGGCTCCATTTCAACCTCCATGTTTTTTCAATTTGAGAAATCTGTGTTTAAACACAAGGAATTCTCCCACCAGTCCTTTGGGAAACAAAAGCACCATAATCAATACAATGGTTCCAATGATAAGGGACCAGTATTCAGTATACGCCCCCACAATATCTTCTATAAGAATCAAGGCAATGGCACCGAAAAAAGGACCAAAAAACTGATTGATGCCACCAAGAACAGTCATGAGAATCACCTCGCCGGAAGTGGTCCAGACGAACATGTCCGTATGAATAGAGTTGTCAACACCAGCCATGAGCCCTCCGGCCAATGCGACAAAAACTGAAGAAATGACATAAATGCGAAGTTGATTCCGTTTTACCCGTCTTCCCAAAAACCTTACCCTGTCCGGATTTTGATTGACACATCGCAATATTGTTCCAAATGGAGAATCAGCAATCCGTTTCAGTATCCAGACAGAAGGAATCACCATCAATACAATTACATAATAGTAAACAATTGGATTACTGAAAACTCCGGGCTGCATAATGCCGACAACTCCATCATCTCCCCCGGTAAAGTTATACCATTTAAAGGTGATCTGCCAGGCAAGTTGGGCAAATGCCAAGGTAAGCATTGTAAAGAAAACACCACCGACCCTGATCAAAAGAAGTCCAAGTAAAAGGGCGACAATTGCAGAAACAACAATACCTGCCACCATGCCGGGAAAGAACCATGCGCTGCCAAGATATTTTACCATAAGCCCCACAAAATATGCGCCAAGTCCATAATAGAGGGCCTGGCCAAAGGATAGCATTCCTGTTACCCCCCACAGCATGTTAAATGCTGTGGCAAACAATATCCAGATGAGAATATGACTGGCAAGATTCATCTGATAGGTAGATGTCATTAGAACAGGGACCAGGCCAAACAGTATCATTAAACCAACCCAGAGAAGGGCTTCCTTAAAGAGATTTCCAGTCTTCATATTACACCTTTCTGACTTTTCCGGGAGCAAAGAGCCCCTCTGGCTTAAAGATGAGAACAATGATCATTACCAGATAGCTGAACAAAGTGGCCCACTTCGGCACAAATACAATTCCAAAAGCGGTTAACTCACCAATAAGCATGGCTCCCATCCAGGCACCCCAGAAATTTCCCATTCCACCAATCACCACAACAATCAATGAATCGATAATCACCTCTATGCCGGCCCCGGGAGTTACAGATCTTAACGGTGCGGCAAGAGCTCCGGTAAACCCTCCTAATGCTGTGGCGATTCCGAAAACCATTGTCATTGTCAGGGGCACGTTTATTCCCATGGCACCCAGCATCTCCCGGTCAACAGCGGCAGCTCTGGCTATTTTCCCTGACCGTGTTTTGTTCAATATCCACCATGCAGCCACGACGACAACGATACCAATGATAATGATCAAAATGTTGTAGCTGGGAATGTATAAATCACCAATCTGAACGGCTCCGGTGAATCCGGAAGGACGTTGAAGTGTTTTATATTCAGTTCCAAAAATAATTTTTACAAGGTCATCTATGATTAGAATAAGACAATAGGTAAGAAGTATCTGGAATCCTGCTTCATTTTTTCTTCCGTATATCCGTCTGAGCAGAAACATTTCTGCAACTATCCCGATTAACCCTGCACCCAATCCCGACAGGATTAGGCCAAGCCAAAAATTTACCTGTAAAACGCTGATTATTTGAAAAGCAAGATATGCCCCAATCATATAAAATGAACCGTGGGCAAAATTAAAAATATCCCCCACACCAAATATCAGGGTGAGACCGCTAGCCACCAGGAAAAGAAGTGTGGCCACGGTAAGTCCACTGATCATTTGCATGATAAAAAAAGAGAAATCCATAAAGTTGTTTCCTTAAACAATTTACAGGGGGAAAACCCCCTGTAAATTGATATTCAAAAATTATTTTTTTCTTTTCATTTTAATATATTCAGCCGGGGGGATAAGATCTTCTGCTTTGTATATTTTCCAGTTTGAAAGCATTCTTGTCGCAGGTGGGAAATCCTTGTTTTCCACAGTCACGCCAATAGCCTGTATCTGGGTCATTTGATGGGTTTCAGGGTTAATGTAAGACATAAAACCATCGGGATCTTCCGGTAGTTTTATTTTCAAACCTTCCAGGGCCTTTACCAGGGCTTCTGTATCATCAGGATTACCCACTTTTTCAACCGCAGCAGCAATGGCATAAATTCCGGCATAGGCTCCTTCAGCGGCATAGGTGGGGTAACGACCGGTAAGCGCCTTGAAATTTTTGACAAAGGATTTGTTTTGTTCTGTGTCCGGCCAATTGTTGTAATGACGTGCTCCAAGAACGAGTCCTAACGGCAGTTCGTCTCCCATGGCACTCATTAATTCATAATTCCCACCTGCATCAGGATGAAAATAAGTCATTTTGTTGAACAGGCCAAATGCCTGGGCTTGTTTGATAAATGCAACCGTATCGCCACCCCAGAAACCTGCAACAAGTACATCCGGTTTATCATTGAGGATTGAGGTGATATAAGACGTGTAATCAGGGGCGTAAATTTTTGGCCAATACTCTCCAACAACTTTGTAGTCAACACCGTGTCGGTCTAGATTATATTTGATTTCATCAAACTGACTGTGCCCATAGGAATAATCAGGTCCGATAAATGCGATTGTTTTCCAGGGTTTGGTGTTTTTCATCTCCTTGAGGTATAAGGCGCCAGCAGCCATAGACTGAAATGTGTTGTTGGAAACCCTGAAATAGTAAGGCTGAAAATTATCAACTGTCAAACGAGTGGAAGCATGGTCCGTACCAATAAAAATTGTTTTATACTGTTTGGATACTTCCGTTACGGCAAGGCCGACTCCGGAACTTACAACGCCGAACAGGAAATTAACTTTATCTTCAGATATGTACCGTTTTGCTACCCGGATTGCATAGGCGGCTTTTACTTTGCTGTCGTTAAAGGTAGCATCAATCTTATACCCGGCTACACCACCTTTTGCATTGATTTCATT
>JASJGP010000390.1:0-9420 GCA_033791485.1 Desulfobacterales bacterium
CGGCTGGGCAACTACCGTACCGGTTAAGACTATTGCAGATGCTAAAAAGGTTAAATTTCTTATTGCCGAGGCAGCGGTTAACAAGATGTCTTACAAGGCATGGGGATTTAATCCTGTGGTAATGCCCTGGCCGGATGTCCCTGTCGCACTTAAGCAGGGAGTGATTACAGGTCTTGATCACACCCTCACAGTGTGCAGCGTTACCAAGAAATTCGAAGTAGCCAAATATTATACACAGCTCAATTACGCCCAGGGCCTTTTTATCTGGCTTTTTAACAAAGCATGGTATAACAAACTCCCCAAGGACCTTCAAAAGATACTTACGGAAACAGTGCATGATATGTGTGCAGAGGCGCGCAAGGCGGATAAGGTACAGGAAGCAGAGCAGATCAAAGTCGCGACGGAAAAGTATGGTGTACAGTTCTTTAAACTGTCTGACAAAGAAATGAAGATCCTTATTAAACAGGCAAGTTCAGTTCACGAAAAATTTGCTCCTGAAATAAACAAGCTTTATAAAGGGGACAAATACCGATCTAAAAATTTTCTCAAAGAAGTTCAGAAATACATGAAGTATAAGCCGTAATTTTTTTTAATCAAAGATAAAAGGGGGCCTGTTGCAGGCCCCCTTTATTATTCCATTAATACTCCATTTAACTAAAATACGGTTAATTATTTACTAATTGCATGAAGGAATTGCCCCATGTTTGGAAAGATTTTGGACTTTTTGGACAAGATATTGACCTTTTTTGAGGAGTGGACGCTTTTTATCAGTGTGATAGTGGCACTGGTTGCGCTCTTTTTTAACGTGGTTTTAAGATACGGGTTTAATTATTCCCTGGCCTGGTCAGAGGAACTGGTCAGGGAGGTGATAATCTATACTACCTTTATCGGGTGCAGCGCTGCTGTTAAAAACCGTTCCATGATAAAGATTGACGCGTCGGTTCAGCTCTTTCCCAGACTGAAAATTCCACTCACTTATTTCAGCGATTTTGTAACCATAATCTTTTCAGGCATGATAATTTATTACGGCTGGCTTATGGTAGCGCTTCAGGTGCGCACACATCAGAAGACCATTATCATGGAGATCCCACTGGCTTATCTTTATGGAATACTACCCCTTATGGGGACGATGATGTTGATTCGCACCATCCAGGTTATGCATAAGGACTTTACCGAACAGCGGGCAAAGAAATCGCCGGAAAAATAACCGGGCAACAATTAGACAGATAATTTAAGATTTGTTCACCTAAAGGAGATACGGTTTATGGAGTTTAGTCATGTTATTATTTTGCTGATTCTTTTAGGATGCATGGCAACATATATTCCTGTGTTTATGTGCCTTTTCTTTACATCGGTACTGGGTTTTATGTTATTTACGGACCTGCCGCTTCTCCTCCTTGCCCAAAGCCTCTTCAGAAGTATGGATAACTTTGCCCTAGTTGTCGTTCTTTTCGTTATTCTGTGCGGTAATATAATGACCGCCGGCACTATTGTAGAAAAGCTTATTAAAGTGGCCAATGCACTGGTAAGCTGGCTTCCCGGCGGTCTTGGCATGGCCGGTGTTTTAGCATGCGGGCTGTTCGGTGCCATCTCCGGATCCACGGTTGCTACTGTTGTTGCTTTAGGCGGATTTATGATTCCGGCTCTTCTCGAAAACGGGTATCCTGAAAAATACACTCTTGGCCTTATGACCACCTCTCCTAATCTTGGCGTGATTATTCCTCCAAGTATCGGGATGATCCTTTACAGCATGATCAGCAATGTATCTTTAGAAGGGCTTTTTTTGACCGGTTTTCTGCCTGGTGTTTTGATAATGGGAGCCACGTGCCTTTATTCTTACTTCTTTTTCCGAAAAAAGAAAGAAATTGTACGTATGCCCGTACCGAGTACCATGGAAGTTTTGGCTGTTTTAAAAGAAGGATTCTGGTCACTGATGCTGCCGGTGATTATCTTTGGTGGGATATTTTCCGGTGCTTTCACTGCAAATGAAGCTGCTGTGGTGGCCTGTGTCTATGCCTTTATTGTGGAGCTTTTCATACACAAATCCATGAAACTGAACCAGGTAAAAAAGATTACAGTCAGCTCTGCTATAACATCAGCAACACTTCTTATCATTGTAGCAGGGGCCGTCTGCTTCGGTCGGCTCCTCACCCTTGAAGACATTCCCGGCAAGATTACCGAAGCCGTGCTTGCAGCAATCAGCTCACCTGTTGTTTTCCTTTTAGCTATGAATGTTCTGCTTCTTTTTGTAGGTATGTTCATGGATATCATTTCAGCCACAATGATTCTGGGTCCTGTATTTTTGCCCATGCTGGATGCATTTAATATCAGCTGGATGCATTTCGGGTTGATTATGACGGTCAATCTGGCAATCGGTTACTGTACACCTCCCATGGGGGTCAGCTTATATATTACAGGGGCCATTGCCAACAGGGATATTGTCTATGTGTCAAAGGCTGTTGTGCCGTTTATCGCTATACAAATAGCCGTATTGCTTTTTTTGACATACACGCCTGATGCGGTTCTATGGCTGCCGAAATTTATGGGATTTTTGGATTAAAAAATAAACGAATACTTAAAACAAAACCGAATGTTGTAAACATAACCCATTGAGCCCTTTTAAAAATTACCATTTTTCAAGGGTTTTGTAGCGGGAAATCGTAACACAGGCCTTGTTTTATTTGCCTGTAAAACAAGTTTTAGTAATAATTGCGGAGGTTTCCATGAAACTAAAACAGATTGTCATATCTATTGAAAATTCACCAGGTCGTCTTTTGGAGGTCACGCGCACTCTTGGCGAAGCCGGAATTAACTTAAGAGCATTAAATCTGGTAGATACCGGTGCATTTGGTCAGCTTCGGCTTTTAGTTTCCGATATAGGTGCCGCCCGACGTATTTTGATGGAAATGCAAATTCCTGCATTTGTTAATGAGGTCATTGCTGCTGAGATTGAAGATAAACCGGGAAGCCTTGCCAAGTTGCTTGAACCGCTTGGAGAGGTCAATATAAACGTGGTTTTCATGTATGCCTTTATAGGATTTTCATCCGAAAAGGCGGTAATGATTTTTCGTTTCAGTGATAACGACAAAGCTATCGAAGTTCTTCAGGCCGGCGGCATAAAGCTGCTAGATGCCAAATCCTTTGGAATTCTATAGAAATAAAAAAGGTAATTTTATAGAAGACGATTTTACTTCCTTGCCTCTTAATAAAAGGCGAGCCTTCCAATTCAAACCAGATGATGACGAGACCTTTGCAGATAAGCGCAGACTTCGAAACGGCACTTTATGCCCGATTTCTGCGTCAGGCTCAAATTTCAATCCTCGAAATATTCCATATATTCCTGTGGTTAAAATTTTCGCCTTCCTTGAACTCGAACATAAATTACCATTTTTCAAAGGTCTCTTAACGATCATTTGCCTTACGACAAAAAATCTGCCACTTATTTTTTCTGATTTAGATTGCAATAAGCCATGAAGAAAAAGCCAATTTTAAATTTAAAATCCAAAGACCGAAATCCTGCGCAAATGCAATTGAACGAGATTCCAGCAAAGCATCCTGTTGGAAACGAAGAACTTGAAATCGAGCGGGATCGTTATCGGGTATTTATCGAAGATGTTGCTGATGGCTTTTTCGAAACCAACCTTCGTGGAAACTTTATATTTATAAATGATGCCATGTGCCGTATTTTCGGGTTTTCCAGGGAAGAAATCAAAGAACGTAATTTCCGGGAATTTATGGATGAAAAAAATGCGCAAGCTGCCTATGAGAGTTTCAACAAGCTCTATCGGAGCGGCAAAGGTGTTACGGACATTATCTGGGAGATTAATAGAAAGAACGGACAGCTCTGTATTCTGGAAATTTCTGCTAACCTGATTATTGATAAAAATGGCGAAAAAAACGGATTTAGGGGTATTGCCCGTGATGTGACCGAAAAGCACCTGGCCCAAAAGCGTGCGGTTGAGTCTGAGCAACTTGCCCAGAAACAGTATAAAGCAAGTCGTCGTGCTGAAAATCGCTACCGTGCATTCCTTAAATTTTTGCCTGATCCGGTCTTTGTTTTTAACCTGGACAGCACGGTTGTTTATTTAAATCCTGCTTTTGAAAAAGTTTTTGGATGGACATTCGAGGAGCTGAAGGGCAAGCGTATTCCCTTTGTACCTGATTTTTTACAAGAAGAAACAGGCCTGGGAATTCAACGTTTATTTAAAGAAAAGATCGTTCAAGGCTTTGAAACCAAGAGACTGACAAAAGACGGCCGAATGCTCGATATAATAATTGATGGAGCAATTTTTTTAGATGAAAAAAATAAACCGGCCGGACAGGTGATAACCCTTAGAGATGTAACACAGGAAAAACGCATTGCTCTGAGCAATCAAGTTCTGTTCCGAATTGCAAAGGCGCTCCACCACTACCGGGGTTTGGATGGACTTTTAGCTTTCATTACAAAGGAAACGCAAAATCTCATCGCCGTGGAAGGATCATCAGTTATTCTTCTTGATGATGAGAAAAAAGAGTTTTATTTTTTTGCAGCTACTTATGATGACACGGAAGCAGGAAAAAAGTTTAAAGAGATCAGGTTTCCGGTGGATAAAGGCGTGGCCGGCCAGGTTTACAGGACAGGGGAACCATTGATCGTTTCGGATACATCCAAAAGTCCGTATTTTTTTCATGAGGTAGATGAAAAATCAGATTATCAGACGCGAAACATGCTTGATGTTCCCATCAAGATTCAGGACCGGATGATAGGTGTTTTGTGCGCCGTTAATAAAAAGGAAGGAGAATTTGACCAGACGGATGTTGATTTGATGAGTACGATTGCAAACACTGCCGCCCTTCCCATTGAAAATGCCAGGATTAACGGGGAACTCAAACGTTCCTATGAAGAGGTAAAGAGCCTGAACAGGGCAAAAGATCGTGTCATTCATCACCTTTCCCATGAACTGAAAACGCCGATTTCCGTTATGTCAGCCTCCATGGGCCTTTTGAAAAAAAGGCTTTCGGCTCTTAAAGATCGAAGCTGGGAAAATATATTCAGTCGAACCGAAAGAAGCATCAATCGTATTCTTGAAATGCAATACGAGATAGAAGATA
The DNA here is from genome assembly GCA_033791485.1 of Desulfobacterales bacterium. GTDB lineage: Bacteria > Desulfobacterota > Desulfobacteria > Desulfobacterales > JAUWMJ01 > JAUWMJ01. Next base: position 5,092 of record JASJGP010000390.1, read on the forward strand.
TGCTGCGTGAAAGAAATTACAAAACATACCACATGCTTTCAACCCTTCTTGACGCATGTACTGATGAACTGGAAGTTCTCATATCTGCGGAACTGGGGAAAGAGGATGCTGCTAAAAATATACGCCGGCGTATTGAGGAACTGTTTGGGCCCCGCGAAGCTGTTTCCGAAGAAATAAGGCTGGACAATTTTGTAAAGGATAAAATTAAGAAACTTCGATCAATGTTTGCACATCGTAGCTGTCAACTGGTATCAAAAATTGAGCCTGTTCAACCGATTTCTATTCCTGCTGATGTTCTATCAAAGATCGTAGAGGGTTTGATTCGCAATGCGGTTGAAAATACTCCGGATTCAGGGAGAATTGAGGTGACGGTAAGTCAGGGAAAAGAAGGGCCTGAATTCGAAGTAAAAGACTTTGGCGTTGGGATAACTGATGAAAATCAGCGACTTATTTTCGATAATTATTTTACAACTTACGAAATAATGAACTATTCATCCCGAAAACCTTATGATTTTATGGCCGGTGGAAAAGGCTTTGATTTGCTTCGGATAAAGATATTTTCCGAGAGGTATAATTTTAAAACAAAGATGGTTTCCAGCCGGTGTGATTTTATTCCCAAAGAAGAAGATTTTTGTGTTGGCAATATTAATAAATGTGAGCATATAAAAAGCGAAAAAGATTGTTTAAATTCCGGGGGAACAACAATGACAATAAAGTTTTCACCTGCCGGTCAAGGTTCTTTAAGTGATAATAATGGATTAAAAAGATGAAACAAATATTCAACAAAGAAAAACACTCTAAACTCGATTCCCCGCAACACTTTTTCCGCGAAATAGAAGTCGAGTTTTTGATACATGAATTAAAAGACCCTGTTGCAATTATTGAGACAGGTGTTCGCACGCTCCTGGAAAAAAGAGATAAATTTGGGACACTGTCATCCCGCCAGGAAAAGACCCTGAAACGTATTTTAAGAAACTCCAATAAAGCTCGCGCTATGTTAAATAGTTTAATGGAGATCGGAAGATCTGAAGCAGGCAGTTTTTTCTGTTGTCGTTTTCAACCCGAAAAAACTGCATACGTTATACTTATGGATGCCTTGGGAACCATTGGCGGGAATATTTGCGAGCAGTTCAGGACATGCAGTGAAGAAAGAGAAGCTATTGAATTATTATCGAGTCACGGGATTTATCTTGATATTGCACCTCAGGTGGCGGATATTGAGATGTATCAGGATGAAACAAAATTTAAGCAGATTGTCGGAAATCTTATAAAAAACGCTCTTCATTACAGGAAAGAGCGGGTCGAAATAAAAGTAGCTATTAAAAAAGATCATCTTATTGTTGATGTAATAGACGATGGCCCTGGCATTGATCCTGAGCATCACCAGGTGATCTTTCAGCGTTATAAACAGGTCAAGGAATCTTCAGCATCGCAGCGGAGAGGTCACGGGCTGGGACTGGCAGGAGCGCTTATTATGGCAAGGTGCCTTGGTGGCGATATAGAGCTAAAAAGTAAAAAGGGAAAGGGCGCCACCTTCAGGCTTATTCTTCCGGTTTCATTTGAAAGCGAAGATGAGCAAGGGGATGCGCGTGAATTATTATAGAATTGCAAGTTCATAAAAAAAACTAAATAAAAACCGAGGAGGACCTGAAATGGCAAATTCTGAATCTATTCTCAAGGGTAAAAATATTTTGGCTGTTGATGATGAAGAAGATATTCTGGAAACTATTGAAGATATTTTAGATGAGGCCGATGTAGACCGGGCGAGTGATTACAAAAGTGCATCTAAAAAAATTAAAGAGAACCTATACGACCTGGCTGTTCTAGATATCATGGGTGTTGACGGTCTAAAGCTGCTAGAAGAAGCAGTTGAGCGGGGTATTCCAACTGTGATGCTCACAGCCCACGCGATAAATCCGGAAACACTCATGGAATCCATTCGTAAAGGAGCTATCGCATATCTTCCGAAAGAGACCCTCTCCGAACTGGACAAGCTATTAAGCGATCTTCTCAGTGCTCATGAACAGGGAAAGCCTCCATGGAAACTGCTGTTTGAAAAACTGGGAGATTATTTTGATCAGCGGTTCGGACCGGACTGGCAAGAAAAGGATAAGGACTTCTGGTCTGATTTCAGTCGCACTTACCAGATCAGCAAGGGAATTCAGAAACGTCTTTTAAGCGATAAAAAGATCCTTGAAAAGGGTATTTAGGGCCGATCAGCGGTTTCGGTTCCTTCTAACATCGTTGAAGGCTGCGCACGTGACAGTCAGGCAGATTATCTTCATTTTTTCTACATAGCAATATACTTCAGCCTTCAGTCTTCAACCTAAATGTCTGAGTAGTTACTATTTATTTTGAGAGAAAAGGAATCTGCTTGCCTGTACAAAATGCCAGGGCCTGGCAAATAGCGATTAACTGCCCATCTGCATCTTTAACCTTAATATCATAAACGGCAGTTTTTTTAGTCTGACTGACTTTTTTAGCCTCAGCACGTAAACGTGTACCTATATCGGGGCTTGAGACATATGTCACATTTACATTCAATGCCACGGCTATGGTTCCGTCCGTCTGTCCTGCGGTTTCAAAGGCCTCGTCAATAAGGGCATATATGGCCCCTCCGTGGGCCCTGCCATAGATGTTGTTCATGGTCTCAGGGTCATAGGTCATTTCCACCGCGGAATACCCTTTTCCCAACTCAATAAGCTCCATATTTAAAGCCCGTGCATAGGGCTCATTTTTTACCGCTTGTATTATACATTTCTTGACTTTCTGGTCCATAATATTTCTCCATTGCTTATTCTGCCGCAAAGACCTAAAAAATATATTCTTTCTTCATGTCTTTTTATTATGGGGATATCCTTTGCTAAAAAAACGTTGAAAAATTAACTAAAAGCATATTATCAAGCAAAAAGACAGCAAAAAGTTTTACCTTGACTTAACTGCGTTGTAGCTGTAATGTAGCTAAAAATTGGAAGTATCATCTTATCAGCAATTTAAAAAAACTTAAGTGATGGAAGGGAGGTGTAAAGTATTACCGTCGGATAATGTCCTCAGTTTTTTCTTATCTTTTTTTATTTAGGAGGGGAGTAAAATGAAAAGAAAATTATTTTTATTATTAGCGGTTGCATGCATCGGGGTGGCCTTTATTGTAACAGGGGTAACAACGGCTGAAGCTAAAACCTTAAAACTTACTTATAGTTGTTTTTTCCCACCTACTCACATTCAGAGCAAATTAGCCGAATCATGGTCCAAGGAAGTTGAAAAACGGACCGATGGAAGAATTAAAGTCGAATACTATGCCGGACAGACTCTGACCAAGGCAAAACAGTGTTATGACGGGACAGTGGAAGGGATTTCCGATTTAGGTTTTTCCGTCCTGGCATATACCCGCGGCCGATTTCCTCTAATGTCGGCAGTTGATTTGCCTTTGGGATATACCAGCGGAAAAGTGGCCACCGAGGTCATCAACCGGGTTTATAAAAAATTCAATCCCAAGGAACTTTCAGATGTAAAGGTGATGTATCTGCATGCCCATGGTCCGGGACTGGTTCACACCAAAGGCAAAGCGGTGAGAACGATCAAGGATATGAAGGGTCTCAAGCTCAGGGGACACGGAACCAGTGCCTTGGTTGTAAAGGCGCTTGGAGGAACACCTGTTCCCATGCCCATGCCTGAGACCTATCAATCAATTCAGAAAGGTGTTGTAGATGGATCATTATATCCTTTCGAAGCCAATAAGGGCTGGAAACTGGGAGAAGTTGTTGATTATATTACGGCTGACTTTTCTGCAGCTTACACCACTTCATTTTTTGTAGTGATGAATAAGGATAAATGGAACAAAATATCAAAAAAAGACCAGGAAATTATTGAGCAGATCAACGAAGAATGGATTGTAAAACATGGCCAAGCCTGGGATAATAGTGATATGGAAGGGATTAAATTCTTTTTAAACCAGGGTGGGCAGATCATCGGCCTTGATAAAAAAGAAGCCAAAAAATGGCAAAAGGCGGTTGCCCCCATTATTGGTGATTATGTGAAAAAGACAAAAGCAAAGGGCCTTCCGGCTCAAGAAGTCGTTGATTTTACCATCAAAACCCTAAACAGTCTGCAATAACTTTTTTAGACGGGGAGGGGGCGAAATTATTTTTGTCTTCTCCCCAAATTGATAGGTTGCAGGAAAATTAGGATGGATTCACCATGAAAAAGTTTTGGAAAAATTTTGAATGGGTCCTGGACAAATTAAAGGTTCTGGGCGCCGTCTGCCTTGTAGGAATGACTGCTTTAACCTGTGTGGATGTGGTGGGGCGTTTTTTCGGTCACCCGGTTTTC
>JASJGP010000391.1:0-7937 GCA_033791485.1 Desulfobacterales bacterium
AGCCGCTCTTGGCGTCCCGATAATATCGCATGAAACATTCTGCTTTTGCGAAAAATTTAAGTAACCATATGGATCATCTTCAGCAGCCTGTTTGTATATATCGTTTATCAATTCCCTGCGTATGGATTCCCCGTTTATTTCCTCCTGAAGATCTAAAACCAATATGATGATTGAGCCTGTCACTGTAGGAATTCTAACCGATTCAGCAATAAAGCCGATTTTCTCCATCTCCGGAATAACAAGCCTCAAGGCATTGGCCGCACCTGTGGTCGTTAAAATGATATTGTTAATGATACTTCTGTTTTTTCTTAAATCGGTTTTCCCTTCTTTGGGCAGCCGGTCCAGCACCTGCTGTGATCCTGTAGCCGCATGAACGGTAGCCATGGAAGCACTTAAAATTTTTTTCGGCCCAAAATAGTTAAGAATCGGCTTGATCATATGTGCCAGGCATGTGGTGCTGCAGGATGCATTGGAAATAATTTTATGCTTTCTGGGATCGTAGTCATTGCCATTTATCCCCATAACGGTCGTTACGGCATCATCCGGCATGGGTTTCCCCTTATCTTTGATTTTAAACGGTGCAGAAGTGATGACCTTTTGCGCACCTGATTCCAAGTGGCCCCTTACAGATCCTTTGGGATGATCCGCAGGCAGTGTCGGGTCAAGAAACTGGCCTGTTGTATCTACAACCAGTTTTACATCGCAGTCTTCCCAACCGATTTTAGCAGGATTTCTGGAGGTCCTTAAAAAATTAACGCAAATACCATCGATGATCATAGATCCTTTTTTTTCGTTCAGGTCGCTAATCACCGATTCTGCCTTATGACCGTATAAATACTGGCGGAGCAAGCCGTATGTTGAATCCCTTTCCACGTAGTGAGCAATGTCATCTAAAGAGGTACCCACCTCGCGGCCAATATTTACCGAAATTTCCTTGAAATATTTCCGTCCGATATGGTGCCAGAGAGTCAGCTTACCGATTCTTCCGAACCCGTTTATTCCAAGCCTTAATCCTTTGTCATTTACGGCTGCCGATTCCATATTACCCCCTTATTGGTAGTTTACCACGGATTTTCATGGAGAATTTACTGAATTTTTTTATTCATTGTCCGCAATCACCGAGAGGCTAAAGGAATTGAGGGGCATCCGCCTGCCGCGAATTTAAGGCCTAAAGCGAAGCGCTCATCAAACGTAGTGCTCATCAAGTGAAGCGGTCAACTACTCCAGGTTATGCTTCTTTTACTTTTATTAGCCCTTGATATACAGATCCTTCCCGACCGTCAATGCTTATATATTCTCCTGATTCAATCATCACCTGGTTGAAAATACATTTTTTATCCTTTTCGTTGCAAACCAGTTCACTACAGCCGACAACACATGTTTTTCCCAGCCTGTGCGCCACCACAGAGGCATGGGATGTGACTCCTCCACGTGCCGTCAAGAGCCCATCCGCAGCAAAAACTTCCCGAATGTCATCAGGAACGGTGTCACTCCTGGCCAGAATTAAAGATGCTTCCGGGTCCAGAGTTCTCCATTTATCTATATCTTCAAGGCTGAAAACCACCCGGCCGCTCATTGCCCCGCCGCTGATGCCGATACCATGTGCCAGATACTTTTCTTCGCTGATTTCACCCGGATCAAAGGCAATTACCTTTTTCCTTTCCCTCATGGCCATATCTCGCGTCTGGAGCAGAAAGAGATCTTTAATCGCCGGACTCTCAAAGGTGAACTCCACCTCCTGAGGACTCCACGCTTCATTATAAATCAGGTCATTCGCCCAGGCTTTTAAAGCCAGGTAAATATCCGGAAAGTGAGACTCAAGGGTGATATCTGTTTCACGCATTTCAATGTCTTGCTGGTTTATTGAAATCGGTAGAGTATTAACCAGCCCGGCAACCACATCTTCCCCCTGATTGCCAAGCGTAAAATCACCCCATAACCGTATCGTGTCTTCCGACCATCTGGGGTTATGAGTAAAAAAAACTCCGCTTCCGGACGAGCTGGAAATATTGCCAAAAACCATCGATTGTACTGTAACCGCTGTGCCCCAATCTTCTGATATTCCCATGATTTTACGATAGGTCCTGGCTCTAGACGATTCCCATGAATCGAAAACATTTTTTATGGTCATATAAAGTTGTTCATAAACGTCTTCGACAATATTAATGCCTGCTTCCTTAATCATCGCTTGATAAGTAAGCGCCACTTTTTGCATCTGTTTCCCGGTAAATTGTCTTTTGTATGAAATTCCTGCCCTTCGTTTTAATTCGCTGATGATTGCATCAAAATCGTCCCTTTCCAACCCAAAGGCCATGCCATAGCATTGTAGAAAACGACGATAATTATCCCAGGCAAACCATGCATTCCCGCTTTGGGCGGCAAGACTGGCTGTAATTTCCTCGTTTATTCCAACATCAAGAAAAGTGTCCATCATGCCGGGCTGGGAAATAGAGGATCCGCTTCGTACGGAAAAAAGAAGCGGGTTGTTCGGATCTCCAAATTTTTTACCGGTCGCTTTTTCTATTGCAGATATTTGACTGACCACCTGTTCCTTGAAATTCTGTTCAGCAGCCGAATAGCTGTAGATCACATCTTTGCACCGGAAAACTTCGGTGGTTATGATAAATCCGGGGGGCACGGGCAGGCCAAAATTATGAAGTTTAACCAGATTAAACCCTTTATTACCCAGATGAATGATGTCGTTAACCCTGCTGCCGACGAGGTGAATCGATGTCATTGCATTTCCGGGATCATAGATAAGGAGTTTATGAAGATTGTCTTTGGGAAGCTTGTCTGCCTGCTGAAAAAGGGTGTTTAGAATACGACTGATAAAAAGGTCGAGCTGCTGCAGGCCCAGTGAAAGAGCTATCTGGTCACGAAAAAAAATTTCTGAAACCCGGTACACCAATTTTTCGGTATCAAACTCAGTTTCCTGGGGAAGGTATTTTGCCTGAATTTGACTGACATTTATATCATAAAGAATTCTGCTTATGTTTTCTTCGTGAATATTGTTAAAATAATCATTGATTATATTTTTTACCGCCAGAGCAAATCCTTTAAAAATGTCAAGGTACTGTGTGAAGGTAAAACCTCTAATTTCAAGGGAATGGGCAAGAAGATCCAGCTGCTGTTGGATCTCTGCCGATGAAATTCCGTCCAGCTTGAGCGCCTTGTTAAATAGCTTCAGTTGTCCATATATCTGGTAAAATGTCGCCTTGGTTATCAGGCTAAGGTCTATGTTTTCAACCAGCTGCTCAAAAAGAACATTGACTAAAGATTCAACTCGAAAGGTGAGTCCCAGGGCATCGAATTTCATCTCATGGTAGCTTCCATACATGGAAGGAATATCCACGGCTATATGTCTTTTTTTATAAATATCTTCCCTTATTTCAAAGACTTCAGAAGATAAGATCAACTTTTTAAGCCGGTCAAGATAATCGAGCAGCCTGCTCAGCTTTTTCTTCACATTGGTCAGCAAAAGAGCCTGCTTTAGCCGGTTCAAATCGGAAAAAGCCTCAGTCGAAAGCTGTGTAATGTAAGTATTCAGTTCGATATGTTCAATATTATATTTCTGGTTCAAAAGCTGGTATAAGGTTGTAAACAGCTCTACTCTTTCAAAATCCATTCTTTCAACGCCAGAAATATTTTTAAGAACCTGCTCAAGTTTATTTTTTTTGATGGTCAAAAGATCATCCGGTAAAACAAAGCCTTTTTCACAAAGATGCGACACAATATCATGGACGCCATTTATATAAAGTCCTTTTGTTTGTATTTGACTGTAGATATTTGGCGGAACAAATGGCCTGAGGGTTTCCTTTTCCCTTGTGGCCCAGAAATGGAGGATTGCTTCCATAAATTCAACTATCTGGCTGCTGCTTTCTACATGGCTTTGCTTCCGCAGGAAATGGATGAGAATATCTTTTCGATGTGATAATTCATCAATCTTGGTTGAAATATCTCTTAATTTTCCCTCAGCGCCGATATCGTTGAAATAAACTGGAAAGATCCTGGCAACTTGTTTTGCAAGATTAAATACGGGCCCGATTTTGCTGTTTAAAAACCGGGTGATATCACGGGGAAACAGATCGATATCTTTAATAAAAACACCACCGAGAGAAAGGTGAATAATCATATTTGAAAGGAGCCGGGTGGACCATTTTGGGTTCAGTTCAATAAGCTGAAGCCAGGTACGAATATTCAGAATATGAGCTCTGTTCACCTTTATCTGCCAGTCGTCTCCTACACCGCTGATCATAGGGGCTTGAAACCCAAGGTCGATTACAGAATCGATAAAAAAATTAACCAGATCACTTTCATCGGTTTTGTAAACACCTTTTCCCATATTGAGAACACAGTTCAGTGCGGTAGCAGGATACACGTCGCTGATATCCTGTAAAATAGAAAAGGTTTTTTCAATCAGTTTCCGGATGTACATGTGGCTTTCATGATCAATGAGCCAGCTCAATGTTCTGTTGATGCTTCTTAACACTTCTTTGTGGATCATCGACAATCCGGAAATATTCATTATGTGAAATAAAAATATTACTTTCCACTGGTTCCCCTTACCGCTTTTCTTTCCTGCATCAAGGAGCTTGGCGGGAATTTTCCTGTAGATTTCAACAATTGCGCTGTAGCCTGGAAGCTTAACCAGTTTTTTGAGCACCTTTTCGGATTCTATATTCTCAGATTTTTTTATTTCGTTCAGTTGCTTATTTACATCAGCAATCCTTTCGATGGATACGTCTTTAAATATATCATCTGCTTTATCAATGCGGTCGGCACCTTCCGTCTCTTTTTCAAACCAGGTTTTAGGATCTCCTTTTTTTTGCCAGTACGAATATGTATGCTGGTAATATTTCAGCAAAAGTAAATTAATTGCACGGTAACCGCTTGTAGATTTTGGTGTATGGTCATAAAGCACCTCAGCCAGCTGGTTTATCTGATAAAAGCTTTTAACAAATAAAAAGAAATGCTCTTCGGGAAAATCGATGATTTGGGTAAAGCCATTATTAACCACCGGCATAAATCGTTCAATGTCGGAGCCGGCATCTTTTATCATTTTTTGTAAAAAAAGGAGCAGGTTATCCACGGCATCCGTTCTTATACCTTTGTCAGATGTTGCTTTAATAGCATCGATAAAAATATTGATGTAAACACCTGCCGCAGCAACACCTTGTGGATGTTTTTTCATAAGATGAAAATATTCTAGACAGTATCCCCTTGCTTCTTTTACAATAAAGTCCCAGTTCTTATAAGGATGTGAAAGTTCTCTTAAAAATATGTTCAACCCTTCCATCAGGCCGTAATACCTGGACATGACCTCCTGGAGAATCGAATATTTGGCATCTATTTCGACATCAATATGGTAGTCAGCTATATTCACCTCAAGAGCTTTTGACTTTATCATAAATCTAAAACCTCATTCAGACAGTTGCTCAAACTTACAAATTCAGAAACACTCAGAGTTTCGGCGCGCCGGCCGGAATCAACACCTGAACGCTTTAATGCGTCGAGGGCAGTTTCCACATTAATATGAAGCATGCTTTTTGAAAGTGCGTTTTTAAGGGTTTTTCGCCTTTTTCCAAAAGCCGCTTTTATCACTTCAAAAAGAAACCGCTCATCGCTTGCCGGGAAATCCGGTTTATCTTTAAATTTTATCTCTAAAACTTCAGAATCGACTTTTGGTTTAGGAAAAAACAAATCGGCCTTTACGGTTGCCAGGGATTTAATTTCAGCGCAATATTGAAGCATTACCGATAGTCGGCTGTAATCCTTGCAACCTGGGCGAGCGGTAATACGCTGCGCCAGTTCTTTCTGAAACATAAAGATTGCCCTGGAAACATTCCTTCGGGATTCTATGAGCTTAACCAGGATCTGCGATGAAATATTATAAGGGAGATTGCCGATCACAACCATTTTGCTCTTTGCTTCATCAGCAAGTGCGTTTATATCTATATCCAATATGTTGTTGTCCATTAAAACAACATTTGAAAGATCGCTTGCAAGTAGCTGTGTTTTTAACAGATCAATTATCGGTCTGTCTTTTTCAACCGCAAAAACTTTTTTTGCAATATGTGATACGGGAAGAGTAAGTGCGCCGAGACCCGCGCCGATTTCCAGAACAACATCCTCCGATGTAATTTTACTCCGGTTGACTATCATCCGGGCAGTTGACGGGTCAGATAAAAAATGTTGTCCCAGATTCTTTTTAGCGCGGACATTATATGCATTAAGGAGTACTCTTGGTGACGTCATTTCCGGGTTCCGGGGTTGTTGGTTTAGATGCGATGGCGCTGTAAAAAGCAGAATTTACCGCAGAGAACACCATACTCACAGAGATAACCAATTAATAAAACAAAATCTCTGTGTTCTCTGGGAGCTCTGTGGTGAAAAATGACTTTTTACGAATTCATCAAGTTTATATTTTTTAATTTACCACGGAAATGATATTTTTTCAATTATTTTGCAAATAGCTTAAACTGGGAATTGATTTGCATCTTTTTTCTGATGGATGGATTTTGATCGCAAAACATTTCATCCCACATTTTTATCATAGGATACGGAGGAGAGGTAACGATCAGATCTACACTTTCCGAATCTATCGAATCCATCTTATTTGAATTGCCGAATATTATCCTGCTGGATGTTTCCATTGCTTTTTTTATTGACAACCAGTTTCTTTGACCAGCAAGATAATAGTATAAAATCACCTAAATTGTCAATAACATACAAGAAAACAAATAATTATCTTCCAAAATTGAACATTATGAAATAGCCTATTATAAAATATCTTTCTCAGTTTTATGGTATCAATTTCTCAGTTTTTATGGTATTAAATTCTCAATATTTTGTAGTAATAATAACTTACAGGGAATAATGTCTTGATATTACTTATCATCAATATAATTATATGATTTTTGCATGATTTTTGCATTACTACATAGGTGCTTGTTTAATTGAGCCGGTATAATTCAGGAAAAGATGAAAGAGGGCTTAAATAATGGATGATAGAAGAACCGGTAAAAAGCGACGTTCTGGTAAAGATACTAGAAAAGGTGGGTCATCCTCATATAATGGCCCTGAAAAGAGAAGTTTAAGATTCAGAAGAGAAGAAACTGATAGACGAAAGAAAAAAGAGTAAAGAGCATGTACCAGAATGTAGGGGGTGTCCCGGAACTGGGACCTATGTTTATAGATCTTCTTCTTCATTCTGGGACTGATTTGGATTCTCTTCTGATTTTATAGTGTTTTTATCCAGTTTGCGTTGTCTCTTTTCTTCTTTCTTTTTCTTCCTTGATATTTCTTTTTGACGTTTATTAAATTGATAGTTTGATCTTGCCAATTTGTTACCTCCTTAGCTGTTATTTTTAATAATGACAGATGAAGGGACTTTTGTGCGGTTTAAGTTCTGATGATAGCGAATTGTGAAGGTATAACTTCAAACCAAACAAAAGGGCATCCCCTCAATATTAAAAGGAATGCCCTTTTTACTCAGAATATAAGGTTAAATCACAGTGACATTTGCAGCGGCAGGACCTTTTTGTCCTTGCTCTATATCAAAGGAAACTCGGTCGCCTTCACTGAGGGATTTAAAACCGTCTGCATTGATTGCTGAATGATGAACGAACACATCCGCTCCGTCTTCCTGCTCAATAAATCCGAACCCTTTTCGGTCGTTAAACCACTTAACAGTTCCATTGGTCATGATAATATCCTCCTTTCTTAAAAATTTTCAACGTCACAAACTGGAGGGTGCCACTTTGACAAATGGATTTTTCCTTCAGAAAGAAACCGTCCCGCAGATTAAACAGAACTTCATTGATTAAATATATAATAATCTTATTTAGAAAGAAAGCAAGCTAATTGTTTGTTATTTCTGAATAAATGGGTTGGATACAAATTTAACCGTGCAAAATCAAGTTGTTACGCGAGTAGTG
>JASJGP010000392.1:0-5113 GCA_033791485.1 Desulfobacterales bacterium
GCATCATCGGACTGGGTCTTCGCACGGGATTCGGTAACGATAAGCTGCGCATCGGTCATGTAAAGTTTTTTTCCGATGGAGGAATGGGTGCTCGTACCGCATGGTTGATCGACCCCTACCTGGATGCTGACCACGGTATGCCTCTGATAGATATGAATGTTCTGGCACAGGACATCAACAGGGCGGATAAAGCCGGCCTGTCGGTGATGGTGCACGCGGTGGGAGATCGCGCGAACCGGGAACTGATCAACATTTTTGAAGCCCTCGAATTACGCCGCATCGCTTCCGGTTCACCATCGCCCGCCATTGCCCATCGCATCGAACATGTGCAGATGCTCAGACCGGAGGATGCCGATCGACTGAAAAAACTTAATTTAGCACTGTGTGTCACCCCAGCCAACATGCTACTGGACATAAATCTTATCGATATGGCACTGGGAGAAAAGGGAAAGTGGACCTATCCTCTTCGTCAATTATTCGATACCGGTGCGCCGGTAATGTTCAGTTCCGACTGTCCGGTGTGCACTCCTGATCCGCTATTAGGGATTCATGCGGCGGTCACGCGACAGCGAACCGATGGAACGCCGAAAGGTGGCTGGTATCCGGATTCCCGGGTAACAATGGCTGAAGCGCTGAAAGCCTGCACGTTGACCCCTGCCGCCGTTCACAATGCCAATGATATCGGAACCCTCGAACCCGGTAAACGGGCGGATATGGTGGTTCTAAACAGAAATATTCTGGCGATTTCGCCTTCACAAATACCGGAGGTTCAGGTAGACATGACCCTGTTTGACGGCCGGATTGTTCATCGGCACTTTTAATGGGTGTGCAAAAACAATATTTTGGAGAAACATATGCCCAAGACCGCTGATCGCCTGACCTTTTTTACTGAGTCGGTTATTCGTGAAATGACCCGTGTCTCAAATCAGTATGGCGCCATTAACCTTTCTCAGGGTTTTCCGGACGCCGACCCGCCACCGGAGGTTCTATCCGCCGGTAAACTGGCGATGACCAATGGCCCCCATCAGTATGCCATTACATGGGGAGCACCGCGCTTCCGGGAAGCGCTGTTGAAAAAACAGAAATACTGGATGGGACTTGACCTGGATCCTGAAACCCATGTGGTCGTGACTTGCGGCAGCACAGAGGCGATGATGTGCGCTGTGATGACCGCCTGCAATCCCGGAGACAAGGTCATCATCTTTTCTCCCTATTATGAGAACTACGGGGCGGTCACAATCCTAAGCGGAGCTCAACCCATCTATGTGCCGCTGCATCCTCCCGATTTCGTGTTCGATCCGGACGAACTCAGGGCAGCCTTTGCCCAGAATCCCAAAGCGATTATACTGTGCAATCCCTCTAACCCTTCCGGAAAAGTCTTTTCACAGGAGGAGCTTGAATTCATTGCGGATCTATCAAAGGAGTATGACACCTTTGTTATCACCGACGAAGTTTATGAGCATATCGTGTACAGCCCGCATCGTCATCGCTATATGGCAGCCCTGCCGGGTATGTTCGAACGGACCATCTCCTGCAGTTCCCTGTCAAAAACTTACAATATGACCGGTTGGCGGCTGGGTTATGTGATCGGACCTGAAACGGTAATCGCCGGTGCCCGCAAAGTACATGATTTTCTCACTGTTGGCGCTCCCGCCCCTTTGCAGGAAGCTGCTGCCAGCGCACTGGAACTGCCCTTAAGTTACTACGAACAGTTGACGGCGGATTATACACGCAAAAGAGAATTGTTTTTAACGTATCTGGATGAAGCCGGGCTCGCATACACTAAGCCCCAGGGAGCCTACTATGTGATGGTGGACTGCACGGCTTATGGGGTTAAGAATGACCGGGACTTCTGCCGTTGGATGGCCAAGGAGATCGGCGTGACCGCGGTGCCCGGTTCCAGCTTTTTCCATGAACCGGTGAACCACCTGATCAGGCTTCATTTTTCAAGATCTGAAGAGATTCTATCTGAAATCGGCAAACGGTTAAAAAAGCTGAAATCTTTGATTTAAAAATGTGTCGCTTCAATAAAACAGGCAGTTTTGGTAGATATCATTGAGAACATAAAAGGTTCCGTAATTCAACACGGATCACACAACAACCGCATTTATTTGATGCGGTTGAACACAGACGACACTCACGGCCTGATTGCGACACTTGATGATATGGCCTTAAACAATGGCTACGGAAAGATATTTGCCAAAATATCAGAACCTGCATGGAATGCTTTTAAATCCGCTGATTATGTTAAAGAGGCTGTGGTCCCGGGATTCTTCACAGGCAAAACCGACGGTTTTTTTATTTCCAAATACTTCTCAGCCGGAAGACAAAAAGCACAGCATGTTGAGAAACTATTAAGGTTTGTCAAGCAGGCTGGAGAAGGATCTGCAAACAATATACATAAAACCGGCAAGGCTACACGAGATGTTGTTTCATGCAAACCTTCGGATGCCGAAGAGATGAGCGTGATTTACCAGCAGGTTTTTAAATCCTACCCTTTCCCCATTCAGAAGCCAATATATTTAAAACGCATCATGAAAGAGGGTGTTCTCTATTTTTGTATTCGTATTGAAGGTAGAATTGCAGCAATAGCTGCTGCAGAAATCGATTTGGTGAGCAAAAATGCTGAAATGACTGATTTCGCGACCTTGCCAAAATGGCGAGGCATGGGATTTGCCGGCATGCTGCTGAATCATATGGACAAGAAGACTCGTAAGCTTGGGATTAAAACCGCATATACGATTGCAAGGGCTACGTCCAATGGGATGAATACCGTTTTTAAAAACAGTGGATACAAATATGCAGGATTACTAAAAAATAATTCCCAGATCTGTGGAAGTATCCAAAGCATGACGGTATGGTACAAGCATATATAACTTTCTCCCGTTAGCAATGCTTATTGACAATTTATGGTGTATGCAGGCTTCGGCCTTTTGTTTTATTATTTTAATACAGTTACTCCGAGACAAACAGGATGCAAGAAGTTTGTCGGGGGAGAAGTTTTTTGATCTAATAACCTTTACGATTAAAAGAAATATTATGAAATTTGAATCTCTTCGTGAATATCTCCTCAATAAAAGGGGGGCCTGTGAGGATTTTCCTTTCGGCCCGACCGTCATTGTATTTAAAGTCATGGATAAAATGTTTGCACTTATTCCTTTAGATAAAAAATCATTACGAATAAATCTCAAATGCGATCCTGAGCTTGCCTTGCATCTCCGGGCAAAATATAATGCTGTTCAGCCCGGCTATCATATGAACAAAAAGCACTGGAATACTATTATTATAGATGGTTCCATTCCAGATGATGAATTATTAGCCATGATTGATGACTCGTATAACCTGGTGATTAAAGGGATGAAAAAAGGAGAATTACCGCATGGCTCAATTTAATAATACTATGGAAATCTTCAAGTTGCTCGATAAATCAAATTGCAGAGAATGTAACAAACCGACATGCCTGGCCTTTGCTGCCGCAGTGTTCCTGGGTCAAAAAAAGCTTAATGAATGCCCTCATCTTGGTAGTGAGATAATCAAGAGATATGGCGTGAAAGACGGCAATCAGATGACCCTTGAACAGGAGCGGGACGAAACAATCGAGCAGTTGAAAAGAAAAATTACCACCACAGACCTTTCTTCAGCTGCACAAAGATTGGGGGCTATGTTTTCTGATGATAAATTGACGATCAAGATTCTTGGGAAGAACTTTAGTATTGATACAAAGGGAAACATTACAACCGACATACATGTCCATGCATGGATAACCATACCAGTAATCAATTACATAATAGATGGGACGGGAGTCCCTGTTTCAGAGAAATGGGTCCCATTCAGGGAACTGGAAGGCGGGAAGACGTGGTATCGACTTTTTGGGCAAAGATGTGAAAAACCCTTAAAAAAAGTTGCTGACACCTATACGGATCTTTTTGAGGACATAATTCGCCTTTTCAACGGAAGGCAAGTGGAAAATCATTACTCCTCTGATATTTCACTTGTTTTGTACCCTCTGCCAAAAGTGCCTATCCTGATTTGTTACTGGAAACCGGAAGATGGCCTTGAATCGAGTCTCAATATTTTTTTTGATTCGACGGCGGAAAAAAATCTCAACATTGAATCCCTATATACGCTTAGCGCCGGTCTTGTAATAATGTTTGAAAAGATCGCTCTGAGGCACGGGAGGGTTTAATCAGGCTATGATAATGGATGAGTAGAATTTTAGTATTTTGAAAAGCCGTCCGGCACTCAGGATGTCCTGAGTGCCGGAGACATTTTGGCCTGCTTTTCAAAAGGCTAAATTAATACCCTTTTTTCAGTATGGTCGAGATATATACGATAAAGTGGATTATCGTAAAATCCAGGGATACTGTAAATTTTGTTTCTTTCAGGATCATTATCAATTTCGAGAACATGCCACCTGCTGTCATAAAAAGCATTTACCCACATGTGTCCATTTGAAATCGCTGCATGGGTTTCAATTCCAGCTGATATCAATAAGGACATTAGAAGCAGGGACAAACTCTTGCAATCTCCTTTTTTGCTTTTGACAGTCTCTTTCACTGTTAGCCATTTCTCCGGTTCCATGAAAAACATATAACCATTTTGTACATACTTGAAAATTTTATATAATTTATAGTCATTTTCCATGTTATCAGACCACGGCCTGTCTTTGATTTCTAATGCTATTTCCGGTTCAATCATATTTTGTATGAGCGCGCTTCCCCTATCCGTGTCCACTACAAAATCGTAGGGTGCATATTCGGTGGAATATCTTTCATTCATATTTTTCATATTCTGTTTTATAAAAACAGCATAATTCTTCACATCCCATGGCAGTAGAGGTGGAACAATCTCTTCAGGGCGCTTTTCTTTTATTATGGCCGCACATCCGCCACATATCACAACAAATATTAATGCCGGCAGCATGAAAATTTTAATCCTACCGCCCGGTGATATATGTAGAAATCGATATGGCATGTGTTTTATTTAAAAAAATGAACTTCTTTGCATACTCTGCGGTGAGTAAAGAATCCTTGCTCAGAGGGTCAGGCTTTGGGTTGCCCTTCAGGAGCTGTTTTCAGCTGGTTGCAATATGCAAAATAGAAAGTTAAAAGTT
>JASJGP010000393.1:0-7411 GCA_033791485.1 Desulfobacterales bacterium
GGGGCCTTTGCATCTTTGGTCGATTTTGATTCCTACTGGCATCCCGATGCAATAAGCGAGTCGGACAAGTTTTGCACCGATGATACCGCCCAGATGCTCCATTACAAAACAGTCGGCTATTTCCAAAATATACCCCCTTTACATGCCGACCTGGGGGAACTGGCAAACGGAACAAAAAAGGGTCGGGAAACTGATAACGAAAAGACCATGACTGCCAACCTGGGGCTTGCCATTGATGATATGGCGGTGGCGCCTTTAATTTTCAAGCGCGCTGTGGAAAAAGGGATAGGCACCTGGCTGCCGTTATAGCATCGCCTTAGATGCCTTGCATATGAAAGTCTCCAATTCGGGCAAAATTCAGGTAAAAAAATATTTTTCAAAATAAAGGCATTTTTTCATGAATTCAAAGACATATGACATCATAATCGTAGGTGGAGGCATTATTGGCAGCTCTGTCGCATATAATCTGATGAGCAGCGATGGTAAACTCAAAGTGGCGGTGGTTGAGATGGATCCCACCTATTCCCTGGCCTCGACCACGCTTTCCGTAAGCAACGCACGCATACAGTTCAGTCTCACCGAAAACATTAAGATATCACAATATGCTTTAGATGCTCTTGAACGATTTGAAGATGAAATGACCGTTAATGACAACAGGCCTGCCATTTTTTACCGCCGTGAGGGAAATCTTTTCCTGGTTGATGAAAAAGGCAAAAATGCGGCAAAAGAAGCTGTGGCCCTGCAAAAAAGCCTGGGTTGTCAGGTAGAATGGTGGTCTTTAGAAGAAATCAAACAGCATTATCCTCTTTATGAGCCGGCTGGTCTTGTTGGAGGTACCTTCGGGCCCCAAGACGGCAATTTTGACGCCTATGCAGTCCTGATGGCTTACAGGGCCAAAGCCAGATCTCTTGGTGCAGAGTATATAAAAGGTGAAGTCGTTAAAATCGCAGCAGAAAAAAAACGGATTACCGGAGTAAAACTGGCTGATGGAGACATGCTGGCAGCAGAAATTGTTGTTAACTGCGCCGGGGCATGGGCAGCCGGGTTGGCTTTGACGGCAGGTGTGAAGATTCCTGTAGATCCGGTGAAACGCCAGGTTTTTGCTATGGACACGGCAGTAAAGCCGGAAGCTCCGCTGCCTTTGACCATATTACCTTCAGGTCTGTATTTTCGATCTGAAACAGGTGGCTTAATCCTGTTGGGAAAATCGATGGACGAGGACGCTGTCGGTTTTGATTTTACCTGGGATGATAAACGTTTTATGGAGATTCTATGGCCGGAACTGGCCGAGTTCGTTCCGGCATTTGATACGCTAAAATTGATTCGCGGCTGGGCCGGTCTGTATGCGGTCAACACGCTGGACGGAAATGCAATTCTCGGAGAGTGGCCGGAGCTAAAAGGCTTTTATTTAGCCAATGGCTTTTCAGGTCACGGGCTTCAGCAGGCCCCGGCTGTGGGACGCTATATTTCCGAGCTTATAACCGGACGGTCTCCGGTACTTGATCTATCGGTGTTACGACCTGAGCGAATTCTGGAAAATAGGCCACTTAATGAAGATGGACTGGTTTAAATGACCCATTTTCCCCTTGACATCAATAGAGACGTTGGATACTAATGGTCTAACCATTATAATGATTGTAATGTGACGTTGTACAAAAGATCTCTGGAAATCTTCATTACCGACAAGCATAAACAACATGTTCCGTGCAGCCAAGCAAAGTAGAATCTTTCAGGATATAGTTGACCAGATACAAGAGGCTATCCTCAGCGGAAGTGTAAAATCCGGCGAGATGCTCCCTGCTGAAAGGGAACTGAAAGAAATGTTCCAGACCAGCCGGGGCACACTGCGAGAGGCCTTGCGTGTTTTGGAACAAAAGGGTCTCATCGAAATCAAGCTGGGTGTTGGCGGCGGTGCAATGATTAAATCCGCCAACACCGAACAGATCCGCGAGAGTCTGGACATTCTGATTCGATCACAAAGAGTTTCCTTAAGCCACCTGTGTGAATTCAGGGAAGGAGTTGAAGGAGATGTGGTGGCTCTTGCAGCACAAAGGGCAACAGCCGCAGATATTCAACGACTGAAAGAACTTCTCAAAGAAGCAAAAAAACATGCGGGAAAAGGGGCCTCCCACCGGGATGCTTTTCTTGAGGCTGATAAAAAACTTCACCTGGCCATGGCTCAAATTTCAGGAAATCCTATCTATATATCGATATTAAAGATGGTACATAATAATATCAACCGTTACTATG
Source organism: Desulfobacterales bacterium (assembly GCA_033791485.1). GTDB lineage: Bacteria > Desulfobacterota > Desulfobacteria > Desulfobacterales > JAUWMJ01 > JAUWMJ01. Next base: position 2,251 of record JASJGP010000393.1, read on the forward strand.
ACAACTTTCTTCACATGGGGAAACGCGAGTTAATGGAAAACTACGAAGACCTTAGCGGAATGGTGCAGGCCATAGAAAAAGGAGATAGGGACAAATCCAAATCGCTTGCCCAGAGCCACATTCGTAGATTCAGTGGATATATGAAGAAAGAGAAACAGCAGGTAAAAGATTGACGCTTTCGTAAAAAGTCCAACTTCTGCGTTATGCTACATTTTGTAATCATTCAACGTACGATAAGTACGCCTCATGACTCCAAAATTTGCACGCCTTGAATTTGAACTTTTTACGAAACCATCTAAATTGAACTTTTTACGAGATCATCTATTTTATGGCACAGCTTAAGATTCAGGACATTTCGGTAAGATTCGGGGGCCTTTTGGCCCTGTCAAAGTTGAGTTTTTCCGTCAATTCCGGAGAAATCATAGGGCTTATCGGTCCCAACGGAGCGGGAAAAACCACTGTATTTAACGTTCTTACCGGCGTTTACACAGCATCAGAGGGAAATGTACAGTTTGAAGGTAAAAGTATTCTCGGTAAAAACCCTCATGAGATTTTCTATAAAGGAATTGCCAGAACCTTTCAGAATATTCGTCTGTTTTCCAACATGACTGCCCTGGAAAATGCCATGGTGGCCCGGCACTGCCGATCAAAGAAAGGTGTCGTGGGCGCCTTATTGAGAAGCCAGTCCCAAAAGCGTGAGGAAAACGACATCAGGGAGAAAGCCAGAGAAGCGATAGATTTTATGGGCGTAGGAGAGTTCGCTGATACAGTAGCCGAAAATTTATCTTATGGTTTGCAGCGCAGACTCGAAATTGCCAGGGCGCTGGCTTCCGAACCGAAATTATTGCTTCTGGATGAACCTGCAGCGGGAATGAATCCTGCTGAAACAGCTAAACTGATGGAAGACATAGGGCGTGTATCCGATTTAGGCATTGACGTGCTATTAGTTGAACATGATATGAAAGTTGTGATGGGAGTGTGCCGACGAATAATATGCGTGGATCATGGAGTTAAAATTGCGGAAGGAGGACCTGAGGAGATTCAAAATAACCCTAAGGTAATCGAAGCTTATCTTGGCCAACCGGCCGAACAACAAAAATCGTAAGCGTTAACAGGCACCGCATCTGCACGTGTTCAGGGCAACCAGCATAGCAGACTATAGCTGATCGACCTGATCACGCACATTTGCAGCAGCTGTGAACGCTTACAGAACGAAGATTGTGCAGCCTTTTTGTCCTGAATGGACATGAAGGGGTACAAAAAACTTAAGGAGGAGAGTAAAATGAAGAAAAAACTTTTATTGATGGTGGTTTTAGGATTAATTTTGGTACCGTTTATTGTAAGTACTGCAGCAGCAAAGACCTTAAAGATTGGCTCAATGAGTCCTTTAACCGGGCCTTATGCCGCTGACGGAAATGATATTAAACACGGCGTGCTTACGGCAATTGAAGTGTTTGAAGAAGCAGGAGGTATCCCCGGATACAGCAAGATCGAGCTCTTCCCACAGGACACCGCATGTGACCCGAAACAGGCTGTGGCTGCAGCCAACAAGCTCATCAACCTCGGGGTTGTAGGCGTTGTCGGTGCATATTGCTCATCTTCCACCATCCCCGGCTCCGAAACCCTTGCCGAAGAAGACATTCCGATGCTGACGCCGGCTTCCACCAATGAAAAAGTCACTGACCGCGGTCTTAAATATATGTTTCGTTTGTGCGGAAGAGATGACGATCAGGCTCCGGCAGCAGCCAAGTTTATGAAAGAATCTTTAAAGGCCAAATCTATTTTTATCGTTGACGATAAAACTACATATTCCCAGGGTCTGGCTGAAGGCGTCAATAAAGCCTGTGAGAAACTCGGCATTAAGGTTCTGGGCCACGATCCTGTTAATCAGGGCGACAAGGATTTTTCAGCGCTTCTGACCATGGCCAAAAGAGAAAATGCGGATATTTTTTATATGTGTCTTCAAAATCATTCATCCGGAAGCATCATGGCCATACAGGCGAAACGTTTGAATCTTAAATCAACCATTGTATCTAATGATGCCATGTATCACCCGAATTTCATCAAGGTTGGCAAGAATGCGGTCGAAGGTGTTTACGTGACTTATGGCTTTACGGATAAAACCACTGCTTCATATAAGGAATATGCAAAAAGGTGGAAGGACGCAGGATACGGAGATATCGGCGCTTACGGCACATATGCCTATGATGCCGCCACCGTCCTTATGAATGCCATTAAAAATGCGAAATCCACCAAGCCAGCCAAAATCAAGGCGGCAATCATGAAAATGGATTTTCAGGGCGCTTCAAAACATGTCAAATTCAAATCTAACGGCGATTCAGGATCGGCATATATTGCCTTTAAGATTGTAAACGGCGAATATGTACCCTACTGGGACCCTGAAAAAGGTTTGTTGAAATAAAACCCATCAAGAAATGATTGCCCGGCTCAGTGGCCGGGCAATCATATTTGATGGCGTCGTAAAAAGTCCCATCTACTGCGTTGTAGCGGTTTTTCAGGCACTCGGCATACGACATGTATTGCCTCGTTCCTGAAAAACCACTACGTCTTGTATATAGAACTTTTTACTTAGCCATCCGGTGTTTACTCAAAGACTTTTTACGAGTTCATAAAAGTTAATACACGATTTTATTAAAAATATGGAATATTTCATTCAGCAGTTGATCAACGGACTGACCCTTGGCGGGCTGTATGCCCTGATTGCCCTCGGCTATACCATGGTTTACGGGGTAATTCAGCTTATCAATTTTGCCCACGGTGAATTTTTCGCGGCCGGCGGCTATGTGGGTGTTATCATTTTAAGCTACCTTACAGGCCTGGGTTATATGCAGACTCACCCCATACTTTGTTTGATGGGCGCATTTGCCCTGTCAATGGCTTATTGTGCATTTCTGGCCATGGGGGTTGAAAAGGTGGCCTATAAACCTTTGCGGAATCAATCCAGGCTGGCGGCACTTCTTTCAGCCCTGGGCATGTCCATATTCCTATCAAACGGTTTAATGCTTACCCAAGGTGTGTTTGACAAACCATATCCCGGGGAACTTTTCCAGGGGGGGGTTGAGTTCGGCATGATTACCATCAGCTACCTGCAGATGGGAATTGTGGCTCTTACAATTGCTTTGCTGATCGGCTTAAATATTCTTGTTTTTAAAACCAGAATCGGAATGGCAATGCGCGCGACGGCTCAGGATAAGGTAATGTCCTCCCTTGTGGCAATAGGAAGCAATAAAATCATTTCACTTACTTTTGCCCTGGGTGCGGGTCTTGCAGCGGCAGCCGGAATCATGGTCGGATTGTATTATGGATCGGTTCGGTATGATATGGGGTTTATTCCCGGCATCAAGGCCTTTGCAGCTGCGGTACTGGGTGGTATCGGAAATATTACCGGTGCAATGCTGGGTGGATTGATTATCGGTATGGTGGAAATTTTTGGTGCAGGCTATATCTCCGGACAATATAAGGATGTGTTTGCGTTTATTATACTGATTGCCGTTTTATATTTCAAACCAACCGGAATTATGGGCGAGAATGTAGATGATACAAGAGTTTAAAAAAATTTGGAAAAGCTATTTTATCGGTCTGTTATGGCTGCTGGGACTTCTCTGGCCGCTGCTGGGCATCCATCCGGACGGCACCCTGTCTTTTGGCCGCACCATGACTGTCTGGCTTTATATCGCTGCGGGCTCATCTATATGCCTGCTGCTTTATATTACCAACAAAAGCGGAATGTTGAAACCAATAGCAGATCCTGTGTCCGCAGCCAGGGGAAAAGTTGCAAGATGGTCAGGGGCCTTGCCTGCATCGATTTGGATTCCTCTTTTAATGGCGTTTGCCTTCCTCTTTCCCGTTATCTTTACTAGCAGATACGCCCAGGACGTTGCGATTAATGTTCTTATCTACGTATGCCTTGGGCTGGGACTCAACATTGTGGTGGGGCTGGCTGGTATGCTGGACCTGGGCTATATTGCATTTTACGGCGTAGGCGCTTATACGTATGCGCTTTTGAATGCTAATTTTGGCCTGTCATTTTGGATCTGCCTTCCTGCGGCCGCTTTTTCTTCATGTCTTGCCGGCTGCATCATTGGATATCCGACTTTAAAAATGCGTGGGGACTACCTTGCAATTGTTACACTGGGATTCGGCGAAATTGTCCGAATTATTCTTAATAACTGGATGACGCTGACCAACGGTCCCAACGGTATCCTGGGTGTGAAGGTACCGGCTATTTATATCCCCAGTTTTGCAGATGGTTTCAGTTTTGAATTATTTTACCTTAAAAAGTTGTACTATCTTTATTATGTGGCCCTTGCCCTGGCTATTTTTGCGATCATTTGCGTTCACCGACTCAATTTTTCACGCATCGGACGGGCCTGGGAGTCTATCAGGGAGGATGAAACAGCGGCCGGACTGATGGGTGTAAACGCCTTTCGCCTCAAGTTGCTTGCATATGCCATGGGTGCAATATTTGCCGGTCTGGCCGGCGCGTTTTTTTCAGCAAGGATGAGATTTGTCAGCCCGGAAAGTTTTACCTTTCTTGAATCAGCCATGGTTTTGTGTATGGTGGTCCTGGGCGGAATGGGTTCCATTCCCGGTATCTTTTTGGGTGCTGCTGCGCTGATTGTTTTGCCGGAAGTCTTTCGTGAATTTGAGCTGTACCGGATGCTAGTCTTTGGTGCGACAATGACCGTGATGATGCTTTTTAGACCTGCAGGCTTGATTCCGGCCAAACGCATGGGGACCAGGTCGGAAGAGAAAGAGGGGTAGATCGTGGCGGAACCGATTCTTGAACTTCAAAATGTTTCTTCAAGCTATGGCAACATCAAAGCCTTGAAAGATATTTCTTTAAAGGTTTTTCCGGGTGAAATCGTGACCATCATCGGTGCTAACGGCGCAGGTAAAAGCACCACACTGATGGCCATTTGCGGCATCGTCCCCATCAACAAAGGTGATATTTTTTACAACGGAAAATCCATCCGGGGCATTGCTGCGGAAAAGCTACCGGTTTTGGGGCTGTGTCAGATTCCCGAAGGCAGACGCATTTTTCCCAGATTGACCGTACATGAAAATTTGGAACTTGGAGCGTTTTTTCGAAAAGACCGGTCGGAAATTGAAAAGGACATGGAAAATGTTATTTCCCTTT
>JASJGP010000394.1:0-3106 GCA_033791485.1 Desulfobacterales bacterium
TTTTCCCCATCAGAAGCCACATCATTTATCCTATCTTTAAAAAAAGTTATTATTACAAATTTGCAAAAAGAGCTTCGCGACATTCATATTTTAAATGAATTCTTACAATTCGAATCAAATATCGACACCTTAAGTCTTATTGCTTTTGATATTTATGTTGAATGCAGAGAAAAAATCTACGAATTAAAGGTAACCACGGAAAGAAACAAAATATATAGTGCATTTGCAAGAGCAGGTTTAATAGATGATACTCCTGATGATGCACCTAATCTTAAAGTGTTATAATAGTGAGGTAAAGTTTTATGAATGTAAAATACCTTTATTCCCTCATTGCTGTCGTTGTTCTCTTCCTGATTTCATATATTGGAGTTGAGGCTCTGGGCCTTCAAATTCTTTTCGGGATAGTCATTCCCTATGTGGCCATTATCATATTTATCGCCGGGTTTATCTACCGGGTTATGGGATGGACACGTTCGGCAGTTCCCTTTAAAATTCCTACAACATGCGGTCAGCAGAAAACACTTCCCTGGATCAAACCAAACAGCATCGACAACCCGACCACTAAAGGCGGTGTTGTTATCCGGATGCTTTTGGAGGTTCTGTTTTTCCGGTCACTATTCAGGAATACCCGGATGAGCCTGAAAGAGGGATCAAAACTTTCCTATCAAATGGAAATTTTTTTATGGCTGGGAGCACTGGCATTTCACTGGTCATTTCTTACAGTTATCATCCGGCATCTTCGGTTTTTCACCGAACCGGTTCCTTTTTTAATTCAGTTGCTGGAAAAGATGGACGGGTTTTTCCGCATAGAGATTTTATATGATGTAGTTAAATGGGGCCTGCCCGGTGTATATTTGTCCGGGATTGTCCTGCTAGCAGCGGTTACCTATCTGTTTTTAAGAAGAGTCTTTATTCCCCAGGTCAGGTATATTTCCCTTGCCGCAGACTTTTTCCCGCTCTTTTTAATTTTCGGCATAGCTTTAACCGGTATCCTGATGCGTTATTTTACCAAGGTAAATATCGTAGAAATAAAAGAATTCGCCATGGGCCTGATTACCTTTCGTTTTACCATCCCGGAAGGAGTCGGGGGTGTCTTTTATGTCCATCTCTTTTTTGTCAGTATTCTTTTGGCTTACTTTCCCTTCAGCAAGCTCATGCACCTGGGAGGAATATTCTTAAGTCCTACAAGAAATATGACTACAGATACCCGCGCAAGGAGACACGTCAATCCATGGGATTATCCGGTTCATACTCATACATATGAAGAATATGAAGACGAATTCAGGGAAAAAATGATAGGAGTCGGACTGCCGGTGGACAAAGAGCTTGTTAAGAAAGAACCGGAAGAACCTAAAGAACAAGAGGAAATAAAGGAACAAGAGAAAAAGGAGTAGTTTATGGCAGATGTTCCAACACCAAAAGAAATATTAAAGATGGACCACCGTCCTTCTCAAACAGGATGGATGGAAACCCCCGTTAATATAAGAAAAGGCATTGCATGCTATGCCTCAAATCCTAAAAGTGTGGAGTATGTCGGGCTTCCCTATCCAAGAACATGGAGCTGTTTCGATGAAGACTGGAAACTCCCTGAAAACTGGAAAGAGATTATTCACGAAGGATTCAAAGAAAGGCTTGAAAAATTTCGGTCTTTTAAAGTGTTCATGGATATTTGTGTTCGCTGCGGGGCATGTGCTGATAAATGCCATTTCTTTATCGGAACAGGCGATCCAAAGAACATGCCGGTTTTAAGGGCCGAGTTGCTGCGTTCCGTCTATCGTAATGACTTTACAACCGCCGGTAAAGTACTGGGCAAAATTGGTGGTGCAAGACCTCTTACATTAGATGTCTTAAAGGAATGGTGGTCTTATTTCTTTCAATGCACGGAATGTCGCCGGTGCTCGGTTTTTTGTCCCTATGGTATAGACACTGCCGAAATAACCATCATGGGCAGGGAACTTCTCAATCTGATCGGTCTGAACATCGACTGGATTGCAACGCCGGTGGCCAACTGCTACAGAACTGGAAACCATCTGGGAATACAGCCTCACGCATTTAAGGATATGCTTGACTTTTTTACCGATGAAATCGAAGACATCACCGGAGTCAGGGTGAACCCCTCATTCAATAAAAAAGGCGCCGACATCCTGTTTATTACCCCGTCCGGCGATGTGTTTGCCGATCCGGGTACCTTCACCTGCATGGGATACATGATGATATTTCATTATTTGCAGGAGAAGTACGGTCTTGATATCACCTGGAGTACTTATGCATCAGAAGGCGGGAATTTCGGCTTTTTCACCTCCCACGAGACCATGAAGCGGCTCAATGCCAAAATGTACGCTGAAGCCAAAAGACTCGGAGTAAAATGGATTCTCGGAGGTGAGTGCGGCCATATGTGGCGGGTGATTAACCAGTACATGGATACCTTAAACGGTCCCGCCGATTTTCTGGAAGAACCGGTTTCTCCCATAACCGGCACAAAGTTTGAAAATGCCAAATCTACAAAAATGGTACATATTATGGAGTTTCTCGCTGATCTTATCAAGCATGATAAACTTGATCTCGATCCCAGCCGAAATGACCATATTAAGCTCACCTATCACGATTCCTGCAACCCTGCCAGGGGCATGGGACTTTTGGAAGAGCCGCGATATGTGATCAACAACGTATGTAATCATTTTTATGAAATGCCGGAGAACACAATCCGGGAACAGACCTTCTGCTGCGGCAGTGGCGCCGGCCTTAATGCAGGTGAAGATATGGAACTTAGGATGGCTGGCGGACTTCCCAGGGCCAATGCGGTGAAATATGTACATGAAAAATTCGGTGTAAATATGCTTTCTTGTATCTGCGCCATCGACCGGGCTGTCTTTCCTGATCTCATGGCTTACTGGGTTCCCGAAGTTGATGTCACCGGCATTTGTGAACTGGTGGCCAATGCACTGAATATACCCGGACAAAATGAAAGAACGCTTGACCTGCGCGGGGAAGAACTGCCGGGAATAGAGGGTGATACGGAGGGTGATGCTGATGAATGATAAAAAAATTATCATTGGTGGTTTAATTATTTTTATCGCAATTATACTGTTTCCTTTCTGGTATGGCC
>JASJGP010000395.1:0-7939 GCA_033791485.1 Desulfobacterales bacterium
ACTTACAAACCGAAAATGTCGATTTTCAATACGGTTATAAGTGGTATTTTGGGAAGTAATAGAAATATTTAATTTTGATGGCGTCGTAGAAAGCCCCATATACTGCGTTACAGCTCTTTTTCAGGAACTCGGCATACTACATGTATTACCTCGTCCCTAAAAAACCACTGCGCCTTTTTATCCCTCTGATTTTTAGCGGGGGTATATGGAACTTTTTACTTAGCCATTTTGCCCTACGATTGTCATTTTTTGTATTTAAAATCATAGACAACCGGTCAAACCGGTGGCTTGGAATGCAGCTCTTTTTGATACCTTTAAATCATTAACGAGCAACCCAAGATCGGTAAGTTTTGAAAAGTATCCACTAACCCCGTATTTGAACGCTTCAGAGATATATACCGCATCTGAATGCAGACTGACGATTATTATACGCGAATTTATTTTTGAATCTTTTAGCCTGTTGATAAAATGGATACCACTCATGTCCGGGAGAGAAATATCCATAATGATCAGATCGGGTTTGTGTTTTATCGCTTTTTTGAACCCTTCTAATCCCGATTCCGCTTCATCAATTACTTCATAACCGGAAACCTTTCCTAAAAGGGATTTCAAAGACTTTCGAAACAGCGGATATTCATCGACTATTAGTACGGTTTTAGCTGTTTTTAGATAAGTTTTCATTATATTCCCTTTCTTTTTACTGTTCAATCTTCATCTCTGTTCGACATTGAACCGTGAACCTTTGAACTTTGAACCTGAGTAGTTACAAAAAGATTATAATTGAATGGCTTAAACCACAATGATCTAAATCACAGCAAATGTGTGAAATTCATCACACCAAAAGAAGGGCTCGGATAAAGTTATTTTTCCAAAACCGATACAATCTTAATAAAATAAAGGATTGCAATTACAGCTTTTTTGCAATATTTTTTAGAAGCACATAATGCTCGGCTTATAAGAGGTATAATCATGGCTAATAAAACAAAAATTATCGCAACAATCGGTCCGTCATCAAACAGCAAACCGGTATTAAAAAAACTAATCTCGTCTGGTATGAATGTGGCAAGGCTTAATTTTTCACACGGCAGCTATAAAGACCACGAGAAGGTTATAGATAACATACGCGCCTTTTCTAAAGAGATGGACAGACCTGTAGGGATAATCCTTGATCTTCAGGGTCCCAAGATAAGAACCGGCACCTTAAAAAACGGAAAACCTGTTCTTCTAAAAAAAAATAAAACAATACGAATCACTTCAAAACATGTACCCGGCGATGCAGATATTGTTTCAACTACATATAAGAATTTATCAAAAGATGTAAAAAAAGGAGACAAAATACTTATTGATGACGGACTCATTGAGCTAAAAGTTTTATCTAAAACCAAGGATACCGTTACCTGTAAAATTATCAGTGGAGGAAGATTAAATGAGCACAAGGGGATAAATCTGCCGGGCGTTAAAGTCTCCGCCCCTTCCTTAACTGAAAAGGATAAAAAAGATCTTCTTTTTGGTATTAAAAAAGCAGTAGATTTTTTCGCACTTTCTTTTGTTAGAAATGCAAATGATCTTAAACATATCAAAGCCATATTAAAAAAACATCAATCCGATATTCCGGTCATTGCAAAAATTGAAAAGCCTGAAGCAGTCGACAATCTGGATGAAATACTAAAATTTGCTGACGGTATTATGGTAGCACGGGGGGACCTTGGTGTTGAGCTAAAACCGGAAATGGTCCCTAAAATTCAAAAGCAGATCATACAAAAAACCATATATTCAAACAAGCCGGTCATAACAGCTACTCAGATGCTTGAAACTATGACGAACAATCCTATCCCTACCAGGGCTGAAGCATCTGATGTAGCAAATGCTATTTATGACGGCACTGACGCCATAATGCTTTCAGGTGAAACCGCAATAGGCAGGTATCCTGAAAAGACAGTAAGGATGATGGCCAGAATTGCCTCTGAAACTGAAAGCTCGCCTTTTATGAAATACAATATTCAGTACAGGAAAGGCCACCATGACCTGGTGGCACACGCTGTTGCACAAGCCTGCGTTAACATACTCCACGAGGTAAATGCAAAGGCAATTGTTACATTTTCCATAACCGGAAAAACTTCAAAGCTGATTTCAAAACAACGACCCTCCAATCCTGTTTATGCATTTTCACCTTTGAGAAAAATTTACAACAGATTGTCTCTTGTCTGGGGTGTCACACCTTTGTTGATCCCTCCTATTAATGACACAAAACACATAATAGAAGCAGGTGAAAAAATTATAGTCAGTAATAAATTTGCAAAAAACAATGATCGTATCATCATCGTAACAGGATTGGCACTAAAAACCGGTTCCACAAATCTGATCAAGATTCACACAATCGGTAAAGAGGATTGACCCTTTTTAAGAATATATGCACAAAGGAACCATGAACAACATATTGAATAGTATTGAAGAAATGCGCGGCAATGCTGTCAAAATTTTTCACAAAGGTTTGCAGGCTGTGGAGCCCGGCTCTGCAATAAAAAGATCCTGCAAACGTGAAGGTGATAACCTTTTTATCGGAAACAGAAAATATAAGCTTTCCGGTATTAAGAACATCTTAGTAACAGGTGCGGGAAAAGCGACTGCTCCTATGGCTGCGGCAATAGAAGATATCCTCGGTGAAAATATTACCAGCGGAATCATAAATGTAAAATATGGTCACACCGCAAATCTTAATTTTATCAGGCTCATAGAGGCTGGTCATCCTGTGCCTGATAAAAATGGAATGCATGGCGCTGATGAAATTTTAAAGCTTGCCGATAGTGCAAAAGAAGACGACCTGGTGCTTTGCCTTATTTCAGGCGGTGGGTCTGCCCTTCTTGTCTTACCGGCTGAAGGAATAACATTAAAAGACAAACAGGATACCATAAAGATTCTCCTTTCCTGTGGCGCAACCATTCACGAAATCAATACAATCAGAAAGCATATATCGAAAATAAAAGGAGGAAAACTCGCCAGGGCGGCATATCCTGCCGACATGATTTCTCTCATACTTTCAGATGTTGTTGGAGATGACCTGGACGTAATTGCATCAGGACCGAGTGTCCCTGATCCAAGTACCTTTGAAGAAAGCATAAAAATTTTTAAAAAATACAAAATAACAAAAAATATACCAAAAGCCGTTGTATCACACATCAGGAAAGGAGCCTCGGGCAAAATCCCTGAAACACCCAAAGAAGCGGATAAAATTTTTAAAAATACATATAATCTGATTATTGCAGGTAATATGGAAGCAATAAACGCTGCAAGGCAGGAATCTAATAAAATGGGCTATAAAACTCTTGTTCTTTCTTCCATGATTGAAGGCGAAACAAGAGATGTTGCTAAAGTCCACACAGCAATAGCAAAAGAGATTCTGAAAACCGGTAATCCCATACCGCTGCCGGCCTGCATACTCTCCGGTGGAGAAACCACTGTAAATATTACAGGTAGCGGACTTGGAGGGAGAAACCAGGAGTTTGTTCTGGCTGCGGCAATAGATATTGCAGAAAGAAAAAATATTGTTGTTCTCAGTGGGGGAACAGACGGAGGTGACGGCCCCACTGATGCTGCCGGTGCAATAGCAGATACCAATACCTTTAAACGAGCAGAAAGTATGGGCTTAAACCCTTCTCGCTATCTTTTTAATAATGATTCATATAATTTTTTTAAAAAGCTGGGAGACCTGCTGATTACCGGACCTACAAACACCAATGTAATGGATCTACGAATTATGCTTATTACGTAGCTGCCTTGTAAAATTGACAGTCTCGTAAAAAGTATCACCGATGGCTAATCCCAGTATTTATACAGTTGATTGAGATTGTCTATATTAGATATAGAGCCCCCCGGTCCGATCTGGGTAAGATGAACCAGATCAGACCCCTGATGATTTTTAGGTGTAAAGTGTACTTTAAAGCCGCCTAAATGCTCATACGTTGAATCTGCTGTCCGTATAAACTCAGCCCGAGTAAAATTATTCATTTTTTCTAGAATTCTGCAAAGGGCCTTTGCTGCAATAAAACCCTCCATACCTGTAAAGCTGATTTTCGAATCCTTCATATATTTTTGTGTCATCTGATGATATTGGGCAACAACAGGCATCCTTTTGTCAAAAGGATACGGCACAACCTGCGTTATGACAACCCCAAGGCCCTTATTTGACAGTGTTTCTGCGAGCGCATCAGAACCTACAAAGGACACATTGAGAAATATCGGTCTGCTCCTGGTACCATCTCTCGTCAGCTGTATAAACATGGCACAGGGCTTATACGCACCGATCATTATAACAGCATCAGGATTGCTGATTGCAATTTCACTAACTGCATTTTCCACATCAAGCGTGTTTCTTTCATATGAGGCCTTGCTTGTAATCTTCATACCTCTTTTTTGAAGAGCTATTTTCACACCTTTAAGTCCGGCCTCACCATATGAATCGTTCTGATAAAAAACAGATATGCGCTTTAAGTTGTTCATTAAAAGAATCTTTACCATGGCTTCTGTTTCCTGAAAATAGGAAGCGCGGATATTGAATATCCCGGGAGTAAGAGGATTTCTTAGAAATTCGGCCCCTGTGAAAGGAGCAAAATATGGAACCTTTGTTTTTTTTAAATGGTTGAAAACGGCTTTCGAAGTAGGTGTACCGACATATCCAAACAGTAAAAAAACCTTGTCTTTTTCGATAAGCTGCTTTGTGTTTGAAACACAGGCTTCAGGCTCATAACCATCATCTAATGTAATAAGCTTTATCATCTTTCCTTTAATGCCACCTTCAGCATTAATATGCTTAAAATAAGCCAGGGCGCCGTCTCTCATACCTTGCCCGAGAGCCTGTGCCGACCCTTTAAGTACACAGGACTGGCCGATAATAATTCTGCTTTGAGTTACTCCATCCTCTGCCGATGCACTTCCTGCAAAGAATATAGCTATGCAACAAAGGCTTGTCGGTATTAACAGCGATTTCAATTGAGCCTTTATCTCTTTTAACATCCTTCAGCCTCCAAATCATTTTACATTGTGATTCATAAAAATGACGTCGTAAAAAGACATTTTTCACCACAGAGTTCGCAGAGAGCATATACTGCTTATTTAATTAGTTATCTCTATGAGCTCAGTGTCCTCTGTGATAAATTCGACTTTTTACGAGACCGTCAATAATAGACGCAAACCTTGAGCCATATATATAACATTTTGGAAGAATTGACAATAGAACAAATAAATAAGACCTGTCCGCCGGATAACGGACGGTTTTTCTGAAAACTTTAAACTAATGCACTATGAACCCATGAACGATTAATTTTTTGTATGATATGATTGCAGAACCTTTACATCTGGACTTTTTTATGATAATTGTTTTACGGTTGTGCAGTACGAGCAGCCTTTAAGTTTTCGGCTTGCAGTTATTTAGGGCCTGTTTGAATTTACTGCTTCCCATACAAAATAAAAAGGAGGTACAAACTGAACTCAAATCCTGAAAGCAGAGATAATACACGCTTTGAGTATGAATCCCCTGTTAAATGCAAGGATTTAAAAACCGGCAGGGCCTATGACGCAATAATGTATAATTACGGCGGTAACGGCTTGTATTTCGAGACGGATCTTAAGCTTCATCCGGGAAATGAGCTTGACCTTGGTATAATTAATTCCCCCTATTCTCCCAATTCCAATGCTTACGAATGTTACTGTGCTAGAGTAATCCGCTGTGACAAACTACCCGATGATTCTTCCAGATTTTATTACGGCTATGGCGCCAAATTTATGAGAACCTTTGATGAGCAACGTAAAGACATAATAAACGGAATATTTACAAGAAAACATCAAAGGAAAAAATCTTCCAAACACATAAATTACACTACCAATAACCGCTTTTACACTGGTTTAATCAAAGATATAAGCAAAACCGGAATTTTTATTGAAACAAAGGATTCCTTCCCTTGTGGTCAGATACTTACGCTGGCCATCCCATTTTCAAATAAAAATAAAAACACAATTGTCAATGGTGAAGTAGTACGGTCTATCCAGGAAGGCTTTGGCGTGAGATTTAAAAGCGTAGCTAAATAGGTGAGCATTAGGTTGTTTTTATTACAGAAATATTACCAGATTACAGATTAACACGAGTAAGACCGGAACATGCAGCAAGCTGATAATATTGATCCAGCCCCGGCGGTACTACTCAACCAATATACCACTTGACGATACGAGACCTGAAAGTATAATATATCAGCTAAAGTTCTGTAGCACAATTGCCGATATATCTTATAAGTGCTTTGGCTCTTGGGTTTAAAACGATTCCCCCTGAGAGCTACCTCCTTAACCCGCCCCTGGAGAATAGTCCGCTCCAGGGGCTTTTTTTAGAGGCAATTTCAAGAAGCTTTACATATTTTATCTATATGATATACATCATGAAAATATGTAAATACAAAATGTTTTTATTTCGTGCTCTTCATTTTTTACGAATGCATCAATAATAATGCATCTGGGATATCGCTTTTTTTATGGGAATCTCCTGTGAAAACTTTCTTTTTAAATATTTCGACACATTTTAAATTTTCTTTCTTTTTGCTGGCAGCCGCGGTTCTTGGAACATATTCTTTAATATCACTGTCACATGCTTCGGATGATCCTTTACCAAAAAATATAAAAAAGGAAACAAATAAAATACGGATTACAGCGGACAGGCTTGTTGGCAGTTATGATAGAAATTATGCTGAGTTTACAGGTAGTGTAGAGGCTGTTTATGGAAATTTCATTATAAAATCGGATAGTCTGAAAATTTATAATAAGCGTGATCCGGGGGGAAAAGAAAAACCAAAGGCAAGCGAAGAATCCATAGACAAAATCATCGCAAACGGCAATGTGAAAATATGGGCGGATGGTAAGGTAGCTACGACACAGCAAGCGATCTATACAACGGACACTATGGTTCTTGTATTAACCGGAGAAAATTCAACTGTCACAAGCAATAAAAATTACATTTCCGGTTCAAAAATAACCATTAACAGGTCTAAAAACACGGTTAAGGTTGAAAGCAGTGTTGAAAATCGAGTTAAAGCGTTGTTCTACTCAACAAGAGAGTTATCGTCTAAGCCCGATCCTGATACTCCGGCTTTGGACTCAACAAATAAGAAATGAACAGGCTTGGAGGCTGGAAAGCTGATATATAAAAAGGCGGGGTTGAATTACCCCCGCCTTTTTTAATAGATATTGTCGCTTTTTATTGATTTATTTTTGCTTCGTTTTTCTCTATTTCTTTCTTCAGCCTTTTAATCTCGAGCTCGGTTGTTACAAGATCAGCCTGTGCCTCCAATGCATCTGCTTCATAACCGAGTTTCTTTGATTTTAACTTCGCAATTTTTTGAATATTATCTATCTTATCGCCCAGGTTTGCATTGTCAATTGCCTCCCACTGTGCGGCCTCTACAGCAATTTCTTTTTCTTCCAGGATCTTTTCTGCTGTTTTAAGTTCATAGCCTGCGCGTTTTTTCTCCTTGTCGCCCAGTTCCTTTTTAAGTTTTCCTACCTCTACTTTTTGATTAGCGATCTTCACATTTCTTTTTGCCTCTTGTAAGTCAAACTCAGCCTCTTTAACATCAGCGCGCATAGACGCCGGCACTTGGGAATAAAGACTCTTGTCGGAAGCCTTCTTTGTCTTTGATTTAGAACTTTTGGTCAGGGGCATGTTTGCACACCCGGCAGTAAAAGAAAGTGCAATCAGAAGTACCAAGCTTATATACAAAAATCTTTTCATAACGTTTTCCTCCCTTTTTGATAGATAAGAATTTGTCAGCTTTTTTTACGTAGTACAGATATCGTTAAGTGATCTTTTTGACACTTAACAATATTCAAAATAAATAATACTTGCAGCAAAAAATAAAATCAACAATATTTTAATTATACCTCAATGTTTGACAGCTTCGTA
>JASJGP010000396.1:0-6390 GCA_033791485.1 Desulfobacterales bacterium
GATCTTCTTATCTGTGAAGTTAGACCGTATCTTTCTTCATTTGGGAATTTTGCTGTTATTTGATATATCTTTAAACAGAGTTCGTATGACTTTTGCCAGACATTCAACTCCTTCCGGCTACGCTTATCAGCTACTCCGTGACAAGTGTAATTCTTTAGCATTTCACTCGAACCCTGGAATCCTTGGCCCCTTGAACCCTCTGAAACCACACCGACTCACTTGAAGATTATTCACATGCCTTGTCTGAATTAACTACAAAAAATCGGGAGATGATCCTAAAATATAAACGTAAAGAAATGATGCAAAAATGTCAAATAGATACTAATTCTAAAAGTATAACGAAGGGGACGGAGAGGGTTTCGAAACTGTTGCAAAACTTCGGTTTAAACAAAATCAGTATAAAATTTTGAGTTTGACATAACAGTTGGGTTTTATATAGGCTACAGCGTTTGACCACACGGGAAAAAACTGATTGCTCAAGTTTCACCTCTGGATTTATATCTTCCATGCTGTCAGGGTATCCCTTTCTGCAAAATAGGGGTGCAAAACTTGAGTTATTATCTATAGGAGCAAGGTAAATGGCAAGTTTTGATCTGTTTTATGAAATTGTCAACAATCCGGGCCAGTATGCAATGCACTGGAAAAAAGAGACCGGCAATAAAGTTATCGGATATTTCTGTTCTTATGCACCTGAAGAAATTATAACGGCGGCAGGCGCCCTGCCTTACAGGATTCTGGCCGGATCAGGAAGCATTTCAAAGGCGGATGCCCATCTGCAGGCTTACAGTTGCAGCCTTGTTCGCGGTGCATTGGAAGATGCCCTTAACGGAAGACTTGATTTCCTTGATGGAACTGTTTTCCCTCATACCTGCGATTCGATCCAGCGTCTTTCCGACATATGGCGCATGAATGCCGGCTTCAAGTTCCACACAGATGTGATGGTGCCTGCAAAGCTGGACACCGTAAGTGCCGGCGAATATATGACAAGTATTCTTGATAAGTTTAAAAAAGAACTGGAAAAACTGACGGGAATCGAGATTACCGAGGAAAAACTTAAAGACGCCATAAACATATATAATATTATAAAGAAACATCTTTCCCGGCTTTATGCCATAAGAAGGGATGCGCCGGGTGTGATTAAAAGCAGCGATATCCATGTCGTATTTAAGGCTGCCATGGTTATGGACCGGAGACGGCTTCTAAAAGAACTTGAAAGGCTGGCAACCGAGCTTGGTGAAAAGAACCATGCTTCTGATCCGGCAAAAAAAAGAATAGTGTTAAGCGGCGGACTGTGCAGTATGCCTGATATATATAGGACCATAGAGGGATCTGGCGGAGCGGTTGTATGGGATGACTTCTGTACAGGATCACGATATTTTGAAGGAGAGATCAACACCGAGGGAGAACCTTTAAAATCCATTGCAGACCGATACATGGAAAGAGTTGTATGCCCGGCAAAACACAAAGGTTTATTCAGCCGCGGCGAGTATCTGGTAAATGCGGTCAAAAAGAACAGGGCGGATGGGGTCATATTTTTCTTGTTAAAGTTCTGTGATCCTCATGCATTTGACTATCCGTACATGAAGGCGATGCTTGAAAAAGAGAACATTCCGAGTGTACTGCTTGAGATAGAGGATCAGCTTCCTTCGGAAGGACAGATCAATACAAGGTGTGAAGCCTTTATGGAAATGCTGTAAAAAGGAGATCGTTATGACAGATCCGAATAAAACGATAGATCCTGAAGTGGAAAAAAGAAAAATAAAGTCAGTCAAGCGTATGAAAGAGATTATGACTGAATATTATATTGAAGCCAAGACACCCAAAGAACAGACCGGTAAAAAAATAGCCTGGATTACCAGCGGCGGTCCTGTTGAACCCTTGATCGTAATGGATGTGATACCCGTTTATCCTGAAAATTATGGTGCAATGATCGGTGCAAGTAAAATGGGAACCGATCTTTGCCAAAAAGCTGAATCAATGGGATATTCCAGTGATCTATGTTCCTATGCAAGGGCTGATATTGCCAGCGCGACGGTAAACGGCGGCCCGATCGGGGGACTTCCTGAACCCGACATGCTGATTTGCTGCAATAATATCTGCGGAACTGTCCTAAAATGGTATGAAGTGCAAGCCCGGTATTATAATGTACCGCTTTTCATTCTTGATACCCCTGTATGCCATACTGAATATTCTACTGAAATCAAGCAGTATGTGGAAAAACAGGTAAAGGAATATATAGAGTTTCTCGAGGGCGTTTGCGGAAAAAAGTTTGACTATGATAAAATGATTAAAGTCGGTGAGCTTTCCGTCAGAGGACAGGAGCTTTGGCAGGAAGTTCTCGACACGACCATGAACCGGCCATCACCCATGACCTGCTTTGATGCATTTTTTCATCTTGCCCTGATCGTCACCTTAAGGGGCACCCAAACGGTTGTGGATTATTATGAAATGCTTCTGGCCGAGATGAAGCAGAGGATAAAAGACGGCATCAGCATGGTCCCGGATGAAAAGTACAGGCTACTGTGGGATAATCTGCCCATCTGGTACAGGACCCGCTGGCTGTCTGATAAATTTGCCGCCCATGGCGCATGTCTTGTGGCGGACACCTATACTTCAGGATGGTGCAGCTCCTTGAAATATATGGATAAGACTAATTTTCTGGAATCTCTTGCCGAAGGTTATACCCGGATCTTTCTTAACACCGGCACAGATCAAATGGCAGACAATATCCTGGAGATGGCAAAAAAATATAATGCCGACGGACTGGTGATCCATTCAAACAGGAGTTGTAAGCCCTATTCACTCGGGCAGTATGATATTCAGAAAATAGTACAGGAAAAGATGCAGATACCGACCTTGGTGATTGAGGCGGATATGGTTGATGAGAGAATTTTTGCTGAAAGTCAGATTGAAACCCGGATAGATGCATTTATCGAAATGCTGAACTAATTTAAAGAGGTGAAAATGATAACGGTTGGTGTGGATGTGGGCTCCATCACTGCAAAAGCTGCGATAATAAATGATGACGGCATAGTAGCGACGAAGGTTATTTTGACAGGTTATAATTCAAAGAACGCAGGGAAACAGGTGTTTAAAGGTGTTTTGGCCAATGCAGGAATTGAATCATCACAGGTTGATTGTATTATCGCAACAGGCTATGGAAGAAACAGCGTCAACTTTGCAGATAAGGCGGTAACCGAGATTACCTGCCATGCAGCAGGCGCTCATTACCTTAATCCTGATATTCGTTCCATAATTGATATTGGTGGGCAGGACAGCAAGGCCATCGTCATAAATGAAAACGGTAAAGTTATCGATTTTGTCATGAACGATAAATGCGCCGCCGGTACGGGCCGTTTCCTTGAAGTCATGGCAAGGGCGCTTGAAGTCAATCTGGATGAATTCGGCAACATGTCCCTTAAGGCAGATAATGCGGCATCAATAAGCAGCTTGTGCACGGTGTTTGCAGAATCTGAAGTTGTTTCATTGATTTCAAAAGGTGAAAATCGGCCAAACATTATTGCCGGCATACATGAATCGATTGCATCACGGGTGGTGGCCATGGGAAACCGAATCGGACTACGTGAACCGGTGATGATGACAGGTGGTGTAGCGAAAAATATCGGGGTTGTCAGGGCTCTGGAAAAAAAGATTAATACCAGTATAAGCGTGTCTGAAAATGCCCAGGTAACGGGCGCCATAGGTGCCGGACTAATTGCAAGAGCTCAAACCGCGACTTGACTCATTATGTGATGAGGGGAAAAAGAGTAAACTGTCTTTTACTCTGGATGTGAAAGGCACTCAAAAATAAAAAACCCCGGAATCAGGAAGGCAGGGTTATTGTCCGAATCATCGCTGGTTTTCTCCCTGTCACATATATATACTTCTCATCCGGATAACCAACCGCTATCACTGCATACACGATTTCATCTTCCGGCAGCTTGATAACATCACAGATTTTCCTGTCCCTGTTCATGGCACTCACGACGAATCCAACCAGACAGGTTCCCAGTCCAAGGGAATGAGCACCGAGCAGGATGTTTTGTGTTGCAAGCAGGGCGTCTTCGGACGGACAACTCGCCTCTTTTTTTGATGCAACCAGTATAGCGGCCGGCGCCCCATGAAACAGGAGATCTTTTCCCTTTTCATCCCAATCGGCCAATCCCTCTTTTACACTCTGGTAATTGTTTTCATAGTACGAATCCAATTCGGGTTTTCCGATAAGTTTGAGCAAAAATCTCAGCCAGGACTTCTCAGCCATCCGGTTCAGGTTCTCGTAAAATCGTTTTACCCTGCGACCAAATGCTTCTACCGACGAACGGTCCGGAAGAACGTTAAATGACCACATCTGGCAGTTCGATCCGGACGGTGCAGTAATTCCGATTTTTACCAGATCGTCCAGCATTGTTTTTTCTACCGGTTTTTCCAGATAATTCCTGCAGGACCTCCTGGATTGCATAAGGTTAACCAACCCTACAATGTCATATTGACCGTGGGGCAGCCATTTTTTTTCAGCTTGAAAGCTATCAAAATCAGACAGTGATTCATCAATACCAGCCACGGTAACAGCCACGGAAACACAGGCCGCCCTGCAGTGATCGCACGTTAAGGAGTTATCCCCTGTGATGCAGGCCTTCTTGTTCTGCATAGAGATGGTATCTTGGGGACAAACCCTGACACACTCTCCACAACCTATACAGACCTCACTGTCGATGATTGTGGTTACTGTTCTATCCAGTGTCATCTGTAACAACTCCGTTTTTATGTCCTATTTAACCAAGGTTCGTGTTCAAGGAGCGCGATAATTTCAACCACCCCAGTACGATTTTCTGAACCTACGCAGATCCCGCTCATCGGGGACGCAAAAATCGAGCAGATAAGCGCAAAGTTCGAAAAGTGCTGTTTCGAAGTCTGCGCTTACCTGCAAAGCTCTATCTAATTTGCCTGGGAAATCTTGTTGTATAAAGGTGAAATATCCCTTAAGGTGGTTACCGCATTTTTCAGGGCTGCTAAAAATTTGTCCACATCTTCTTTTGTATTGTCAACTCCAAAAGAAATAACCAGAGTGCCCTGTGCATCAGCGTGATTGAGGCCTAAAGACATCAGGACATGAGATGCTCGAAGGGAACCGGTGGCACAGGCGGATCTGGTAGATACCGCAATCTTTTCATCATCCAGCATAAGCATCACACTTTCACCTTCAATGTACTTTAAGGAAATTGAAATCAGATTGTGAAGGCTGTACTTCGGGTGGGTATTGATGATGTACTCTTCAATATAATCTGGAAGCTGTTTTAAAATTTTTTCTTTTATCCCTTTGACGTGGGCAATCCTTTTATCCATATCCTGTCTGGCAAGCTGCGCAGCCTTGCCCATACCGATAATCCCGATCAGGTTTTCAGCCCCTGCCCGTTTATTGTGTTCCTGAACACCGCCGTCTAAAAGCGGAAATACACGGGTACCGCGACGAACATACAATCCTCCGACTCCTGCCGGGCCGTAAAAAGTATTTGATGCAAAACTTAGCAAATCGACCCCTAGTTTTTGGACATCAATAGGCACGACCCCCACAGAATCTACAGCATCTGAATGAAAAACAATTTTTTTCTCCCTGGTGACTTTCCCTATTTCCTCAATGGGTTGAATCGTCCCGGTTTCATTATTACTGTGCATGATTGAAACAAGTACGGTTTCATCCGTAATAGCTTCTGCCACATCTTGAGGATTTACCCTGCCTTGATTGTCCACGGAGATTGAAGTCACCTTGTAGCCGGAAGATTTCAACCTGCGAATACTGCGGATAACCGCATTATGCTCAATGTTTGAAGTAATAATATGTTTACCCTTATCTGCATTAGCAAGGGCGACGCCCTTTATGGCATGATTTATTGATTCCGTTCCCCCTGAGGTAAAAACGATTTCTTTGGCCATGGCACAGTTGATAAGTTTCGCCACTGACTTGCGGGCTTTTACCAGAACTTCAGCAGCCTGTTCGCCGCTTGTATGCTGGCTGGAAGGGTTTGCATAATCCTTTTCAATTGCCTCTATCATCACGTCTTTTATTTCCGGCAAAATCGGATTTGCAGATATGTGGTCCAAGTTAATTATTCTCATATTTCCTACTCCTAAACTGAAAAAGGCTGGAAGGCCTCCCGGCTTCCCAGCCTTCCAGCCTCCAAGCCTTTTGGCCCTAGTGGTGATGTTCCTCAAGATTTGACTGGCAGGCTTCACAAAATGTGACACCCTCCTGAATTTCGATATCACAGTACGGACAGTAGCATTTATCACCATGGGTGTGTTCGTGTTTTTCAACACGGATAGGCGCAGGTTTTGTTATTCCGGCCTTTTTATCTTCATAGTCTTTGATTGCCAGTTGCAGCGCATCGGCTC
>JASJGP010000397.1:0-10070 GCA_033791485.1 Desulfobacterales bacterium
AGGTTTCCAGAACCTGTGATATCTGTTATTTATCAGCTTTTAATTTACCTTAAAATGTTGATTTACTACAAAGATATTCAAAGACCAAAAGGTAGGCGCAAGCAAAATACTCTGCCTTTTTTTATTTCTCCGCTACTTTAATTTTGAAAGTGTTATTAAACTGAGTGATAGCGCTAACCGAATGCTTGAAAATGCAGGCAGAATAATTATTTTTAAATTCATTTCTTTTTAACAAGTATTACATTCCCTGAAAGAACCAATAACAACCCGATAATTGATGACAATGTCCAGATATATCCTTCGAAAAAAGTAGAAATCAGAAGTGCAACCACAGGAACAAGTATTATTGCGTATGCCGCCTTGGCAGCCCCTATTCTTCCAAGCAATGTAAAATAGAGACCGAAACCGGCGATAGAACCGAAGAAAGCGAGATAAAACAAAGACCCTAAATAACCCGGTGTGTTTAAAATAGTAAATTTGGTTCCAATACAAAAAGCAATTATTATCAACGCTATTGCTCCGTAAGTCATGGCATATGCATTAGCCTGTGTAACAGGCATCCTTTTTTTCTGATTCCGAGCAGATATTATATTGCCGAGAGATGCAAAATAGACAGATATAAAAGCAAGAGATAGCGCAAAAATCTTTTTTTGTGAAAAATCAAACCCAGATATCTCCGGCCAGAATATTAAGCCGACTCCAGCAACACCTGCAATAGCCCCTGTTAACATTGAGATTTTGATCGGGGTTTTTAAAAACAAATACCCGTTAAAAACATTCATAAACATCAAAGTTGCATATGTCACAGCTACAAGTCCGCTTGTGATGTAAATTTCAGATATATATACAAACCAGTAATTGACCCCGAAAAGTAAGGTTCCTTGCAAAATTAGAAAAATATGATCTTTTTTTGAAAATTTATAATCTGACTTCTTTAAATAGGAAAATATTAATAAAACTATAGAAGCTATGGCATATCTGTAAATCACAGATGCGAGAGGATCTACATTACCGACCTGATATTTAATCGCTATCCAGGTTGTACCCCAAATTAAAATTGTAGCAATATAAATTAGTGTATTGCTCAAAAAGAAATCCCCTTAATTTTGAAATTAAAAAAGGGCTTACAATTTCTTGTAAACCCTTTAATTTGTATTGGCGGGGACGACGAGACTCGAACTCGCGACCTCCGGCGTGACAGGCCGGCGTTCTAACCAAAACTGAACTACGTCCCCGCATGTTGATGATGTGAAGTATTAATTAAAAATTAATCAGTAAGTCTAAACTCGCGATCTTCCCGTCATGGACTGACGGGACGTTCTAACCAAAACTGAACTACTTCCCCGCATGGGGTATGTTAAATTACTTAAAAAGTGGTAGGCGGAACAGGGCTTGAACCTGTGACCCTCGGCTTGTAAGGCCGATGCTCTCCCAACTGAGCTACCCGCCCTTGAGACCTTTGCAGGGTTTCCCCTGAAAAGACTGTTTTGCTAACAACTAAACAAAATAATGTCAAGCTTAATTTATATTAAAGACGTCCTTTGTTCTGCCTCGCCCGTTACCATTTCAAGCGGCATGTCATTTTTCTTAAAAAGCGAATCCTTTTCTCCCAGAATCAGGGCAAGGGTAAGGACTTCGTCCATGTGCTCAACTGGAAAAATCTCGATATGTTTAGATATGCTTTTGGGGATATCTTTTAAATCTTTTTCGTTTTCCTTGGGAATAATGACCTTTTTGATTCCTCCACTGTGAGCAGCCAGGAATTTTTCCTTTAAACCACCTATTGGAAGAATGCGGCCCCTTAAGGTAATCTCGCCTGTCATAGCGAGATCACGGTAAACCGGCCGTTTGGTGAGTGCCGATACAATTGAAGTACACATTGAAATACCCGCCGAAGGACCGTCTTTAGGAATAGCTCCTTCAGGGATATGAATATGCATATCATATTTTCTGTAAAACTTATTATCGATCATAAGACTATCTGAACGTGAACGTACATAGCTTACAGCAGCCTGGGCGGATTCTTTCATGACATCTCCCAGTTTGCCGGTAACGGTAAGCTTTCCCTTGCCAGGCATAATCAGGGTTTCGATACAAAGGAGTACTCCACCTACCTGTGTCCAGGCAAGTCCGGTAACAATACCTATTTGGTCCGTCTCTTCTATCTGCCCTTCCCTGAAACGATAGGGGCCCAGGTATTTTTGAACAGATCTTGCAGTTATTTTATGTTCCCTGTCGCCATTATTTTTAACAACTTCACGTGCAATTTTCCGGCAGATTGAAGCTATTTCACGCTCCAGGTTTCTTACCCCTGCTTCGCGTGTATATCGATGAATAAGAGAATAAATGGCGTTTTTGTTATACTGCACATTTTTATCTGCCAGTCCGTTTGCTTCAATTTGTTTCGGAACTAGAAAGCTTTTGGCAATATTATATTTTTCATAGTCGGTATACCCTGCCAGACGGATTATTTCCATCCTGTCCTGCAGAGGAAGCGGAATTTCCGGCAGGGTGTTTGCGGTTGTTATAAAAAGGATATCAGAAAGATCATAGTCAACATCAAGATAATGGTCATTAAAACTGAAGTTTTGTTCAGGATCAAGTACCTCTAAAAGAGCTGCCGAAGGATCGCCCCTAAAGTCCATGCTCATTTTATCAACTTCATCAAGGCAAAAAACAGGGTTATTCACGCCGGCTTTTTTCAGGGACTGAATTATTTTACCCGGCATTGCCCCTATATAAGTTCTCCTGTGGCCCCGAATTTCCGCTTCATCCCGAACACCTCCAAGAGAAAGGCGAATATATTTTCTTCCAGTAGCCCTTGCCACTGATTTGGCAAGAGAAGTCTTTCCAACACCAGGCGGACCAACAAAGCACAATATCGGCCCCCTTATTTTTTTAACAAGAGACTGAACGGCCAGGTATTCTAGTATTCTTTCTTTGGGTTTTTTAAGCCCGTAATGGTCTTCATCCAGTATGTTTTCTGATTTTTCGAGATCATTTAATATCTCACTGGTTTCAAACCAGGGAAGGCTGAGCATCCACTCTATATAGTTTCTCACCACAGTGGCTTCAGCCGACATGGGAGTCATCATCTTTAATTTTTTGAATTCCTGTTTGGCCTTTTCCATAGCCTCTTCGGACATCTTTTTATCTTCGATTTTCTTTTCCAGCTCTTTGAGCTCATCCCGCCCATCATCTTCGCTACCCATCTCCTTTTTTATGGCGCGCATCTGTTCGTTAAGATAATATTGCTTCTGTGTTTTTTCCATCTGTTCCTTAACGCGGCTTTTTATCCTCTGATCCATTGAAAAGATTTCAATTTCCATTTTCACCAGTTTAAGAAGAAGAGAAAGTCGATCTGTTGGCGATGATGTTTCAAGCAGTCGCTGTTTATCATCAATTTTAAACGAAAAATGGGCGGCTATGGTATCGGCCAGTTTCGAAAGGTCTGAGATGGCGGAAATATTGTTTACAAGGTCATCTGAAATGTTTTTATTAAGGCCGGCATACTCTTCAAAGCTCTCCAAAACACCCTTTGACAGGGCAAAGCCTTCTGCTGTGTTTACTTCCGGCTCAACAACTGGTTCTATCTGAACCTGAAAAAAATCTTCTTTCTGAATAAAACGGGTGATATGACCACGGGATTTTCCCTCAACCAGTGCTTTTACCGTTCCGTCCGGAAGACGAAGAAGCTGAAGAACTTTTCCGATTGTTCCGGTTAAGCTGATATCTTTTTCAGAAGGGTTGTCAACACCGGCCTTTTTCTGTGTAGCGAGAAAAACACTTTTGTCTTTATTCATCGCATCAGAAAGAGCATTTACAGACTTTGTTCTGCCCACAAATAGGGGCGCAACCATAAAAGGAAAAACCACTATATCTCTTAAGGGCAAAAGAGGGAGAATTAACTTTGATGAATCAATTTCATCATCAATTTTATTATCTTTATCTATGAAAATTTTAGGCAAATTTACCATTATTTTTCTCTTTCTTTTAAATTTTGATGGTTTCGTAATCCGCCGCAGGCGGATCAAATTCCCCCGCTAAAAAGCAGCGGGATAAAAAGGTGTGCAGCACAACGTCCCGTTATGCTTGTTTTTTTGTCTGTTCATAGAGCAATATCGGCTCTTCTTTATTCAGCACAACATCTTCACCGATTACACACTCTTTGACATTCTCTTTGGATGGAATCTCATACATAATATCAAGCATGCATGTTTCAAGAATCGCACGAAGCCCCCTTGCGCCTGCTTTTCGTTTTACCGCTTCTGCTGCAACTGCAGCAAGGGCACTGTCCGTCAACCTGAGATTTACACGCTCCATTTCAAAAAGCTTTTGGAATTGTTTTAGCAAAGCGTTTTTGGGTTCTGTTAATATCCTTATTAGAGCGTTTTCATTCAGTTCGTCAAGGGTTGCCATTACAGGCAAGCGACCTAAAAACTCCGGAATCAGCCCGAATTTAATCAAATCCTCGGGTTGAATCATTTTCAGAATCTCACCAATATTTTTTTCTTCCTGCTTGACTATTTTCGCCCCAAAACCCATTAACTTCGATCCGAGGCGGCGCTGAATTATTTTGTCAAGGCCATTGAATGTCCCGCCGCAGATAAAAAGTATGTTTGAAGTGTCAACCTTTACAAAATCCTGCTGGGGATGTTTCCTGCCACCTTTGGGCGGCACGCTTGCCGTTGTTCCTTCTATGATCTTCAACAATGCCTGCTGCACACCCTCCCCTGAAACGTCACGGGTAATGGAAGGGTTATCGGACTTGCTGGCAATTTTATCAATTTCATCAATATAGACAATTCCACGCTTTGCCTTTTCCACATCATAGTCAGCGTTTTGAAGAAGTGAAAGGATAATATTTTCAACATCTTCTCCCACATAACCGGCCTCTGTCAGACTTGTCGCATCAGCTATGGTAAAAGGAACGTTTAAAAACCTTGCAAGGGTTTGTGCCAGAAGAGTCTTCCCGCAGCCTGTAGGTCCTATGAGAATGATATTACTTTTCTGGATCTCCACATCTCCTGCACTGATCGGAGAGTCGAGGCGTTTGTAATGATTATAAACTGCTACGGCAAGAATTTTTTTTGCAGCTTCCTGTTCTATTACGTAATCATCAAGCATCGATTTAATTTCTTTTGGAATAAGAAGATTTTCAATATCCCCTGAATCCTTTTCACTTTCCTCGTCAATTATTTCGCTGCAAAGCTGAATGCACTCATCACAGATATAGACTGCAGGTCCGGCGATAAGTTTCGTAACCTCTTTCTGATTTTTTCCGCAAAATGAGCAGAAAAGGTTGTTTTCGTCTTCTTTTTTTGCCACTTTACGCCTCCGTTTTTTCTAAATTGTCAAGATCATCTCTATTAACTATCACATTGTCAATAATTCCGTAATCTTTAGCTTCCTCACCGGACATAAAAAAGTCACGATCCGTATCCTCTTGAATTTTATCCAGATCATTACCTGTATGAAATGCCAGCACTCTGTTCAACGTATCCCTCATTCGAAGAATTTCCTTGGCCTGTATGGCTATATCAGATGCCTGTCCCTGGGATCCCCCCATGGGCTGGTGTATCAATATTCTTGAATTGGGCAGAGAATAGCGCTTTCCGTTTGCTCCTGCGGCAAGAAGCAAAGCGCCCATACTGGCTGCCTGACCGATACATACTGTTGCAATGTCCGGCTTAATATACTGCATGGTGTCATACACGGCTAACCCTGATGTAACCACACCACCTGGAGAATTTATGTAAAAATTTATATCCTTGTCAGGGTCATCTGATTCAAGAAAGAGAAGCTGTGCGATTAAAAGATTTGCAACATCATCATTTACAGCAGATCCAAGGAATATAATCCTGTCCTTTAAGAGTCTTGAATATATATCATATGCGCGCTCTCCTCTGCTGGTCTGCTCTATTACCATGGGTACTAGTGTCACTGATCGTCTCCTTTATTATGCTTTTACGAAACGGCACTTAGTGCCTCCCGTCACAGGCGGGGCTTCGAAACCTTTGCAGATAAGCGCAGACTTCGAAACGCTAATTTTTCAAAGGTCTCGCTTCATTCCGTTTTATCCGGTTCTTTTTTTTCAGGCTCCTGTCCGACCTCAGGTTCTACATCTTTAACTGTGCTATTATCAATTATAAGTCCAATAGCCTGTTTTTCAAGCAGGGTCTGTTTAAAAAATTCAACTTTATCCTTATTCTGACTGTAAAAATTCTTTATTTCTTCAACCGGCTGGTTAAAGTTATCCGCCATATCCTTGAAGCCAGTTTCCAGGTCTTCATCAGATAAAGTCATTTTTTCCTGGTCAATCAACTTGCTTAAAATCAGATGCCGTTTAACCTGCTTTAAAGCAGTATCGCGATATTCTTCAGCAATACCTTCCTTGGTAAGTCCCATATCCTCCATGGATACGTTTCGGTAAGCAAAAGACCGTTCAGCTTCTGCAACAATGCCTTCAAGTTCATAATCAACCATTGTGTCAGGTACTTCGAAATCGGATTTTGCGATTAAAGCCTTAAAAATTTGCTCATTTATTTCCTGCTCAGCCCTTTTTTCATAACCTTGCTTTAAATTGTCTGTTATCGTTTTTTTTAATTCATCTAAAGTTTCAATCTTGCCAAGATTCTTTGCAAGTTCATCATCAATTTCAGGCAACACCTCTTCTCTGATCTCATTAAGCTTTATATTAAATGTTATTTCCAGGCCTGCCAGCTTTTCGTTAAAATAGTCTTTCGGAAAAGTTACCTTAACCTCTCTATTTTCCCCGGGTTTCATACCTGTTATGCCAGCATCAAACTCCTTTGATATTTGCCCGTCGCCGACTTTCATGGTAAAATTTTCAGTCTTTTGTGTTTCTGCATACGGTTTTCCGTCCTTAAATCCTTCATAATCTATCAGGGCGAAATCGTCTTTTTTAATCGGTCGATCTTCTTCAACGGTTTTTTGCTGGGCAAGGCTTTTCTGAAGCATCTTAAGCTGCGCATTAATCTCATCATCGCTTATCTTGTATAGTGTTTTTTTTAGCGCTAATCCTTTAAAATCAATATCTTCAATTTCAGGACTGACCTCTACGGTAGCATCATATTTATAAGGTCCTTTTTCTTCAAGTCCGGGCGGATCAAGCTTGGGATTTCCGACAATATTGAGTTTGGTCTCCTTAAGGGCATCTAAAAAAGAGTCCTGAATCAATCTGGAAGATACATCGGCAAGCACATCTTTTTTAAACATACGTTCAAGAACTGAACGAGGTGTCTTGCCTGGACGAAATCCCTTAACTTTTGCGGTTTTCTTAAGATTTTTATATGATGCATCCAGTTCGCTTACAACCTTGGCTTCAGGTATTTCAATGTGGAGTATTTTTTTTACGCTGCTCAGATCTTCAACATTAACTATCATGACTTTCCTTTCTACTAAGTTGAGTTTTAACAAATTTAGTGGCTAAATACGATAGTTTCAAAAAAAGTTTTAAGTTATTATTGGTGCGAGAGGGGAGACTTGAACTCCCATTCTGTCTCCAGAGCTGGATCCTAAGTCCAGTGCGTCTACCAATTCCGCCACTCTCGCAATATTTTCGTGCAAATCACTTTTGATGAAACAGGAGCTTGACTTCTTCATGAAATATATTAAATTAACGAACTTGCAAAGTTTCTTCTTGCTCGATAGTATTTCCCGATGGGACGCAAAAAGATGTTTAGCAAATAAAAATAATATCAAACTACAAAAGTGTCAAGTAAAATTGAAAAAAGCGCTTACTGTGTTAACATTTTGGAAATTTATGGTAACTAAATTTTGCATATTTGCTACAATGACCGCTGTTATAATTCTCAGTCTGTCGCAACAGGTTTCATGCGCAGAAAATCCTTTTTTAAATGAAATAAAAACAGTGGTTCTTGATCCCGGACATGGGGGACATGATAGTGGTGTGCAGGGTCCTGCAGGAACGCTTGAAAAAAGCGTAGCACTTGGCCTGGCACAACTTATTGCAGGCCAGCAAAAAAAGAATTACAAAGTGATACTCACGCGAAGCGATGATTACTGGATCGATATTCCGGGCAGAACAGCCGTGGCCAACCATCTGAAAGCCGATCTGTTTATCAGCATACACGTTGGCGGAAGTTTTCTTCACCAGGCAAAAGGGATAACTATCTTCTATTATAAAGAATTATCAGGACATGCTCTCAAAACCGGTGCCAATTCGTCAAAACCGGGGGACGCAAGTAATCCCCAGGCTATCTGGGATAACATACAGGCTGGGCATATAGCATCCAGCGAAGCCTTAGCTAAAATAATGCAAAACAATATCAACAGTCAGTTGAAATTTTTTCAAAGCAAAATACAAAATGCGGATCTTATGGTTCTTAAAGGTGCTGATATGCCCGCAATTCTTATTGAAGTGGGCTACCTGAGCAATCCCGGTGATGAGAAAAAGTTGCAAAGCCCGGAAGTTTTATCCGATTTTGCAAAATCGATCTGCAACGGGATAGATGATTATTTTCAAAACCATAAAAGGTGATTGCATTTATAAAAAAACCGTGTTATTGAAGCCGCCCATTCATTGAGACCATCTTTTAACGGGGCGTGGCGCAGCCTGGTAGCGCGCCTGCTTTGGGAGCAGGAAGTAGGATGTTCAAATCCTCTCGCCCCGACCAGTCTCCGTTCGACACGGAGTTGAGATAGGAGACTGCCACGTCTTAGCTGAAAGCGAAGCCGGGCTAAACACATTACCTTTATAATCATCGTTTCGAACTACGCCTTGGCAAGCCAGAGGAAAGAATTGAAGGGTTTCACCTATGTTTATGTCCTATTGAGTGAGAAAGACGCAACCCACCGATACACTGGGTTGACGGATGATTTAGAGACCCGCCTGAAGTCTCACAACCAAGGAAACAACCCCCATACATCCAGATACCGTCCTTGGCGAATTGAAACGGCCATTGCGTTCCACTCTCGGGAAAAAGCGGCTGCATTTGAAAAATACCTTAAAAGTCATTCAGGGCGGGCCTTTGCCTCTAAGCATTTATAGCAGTGGATTTTGGCTTATAGGTACCTTTTAGGTACCCCACTCCCTTTCGAACAGTTTTATCCATTCTCTTCGCCCCGACCAGCCTTCGCTTTTGATTACCAGATGTGTCTTGGATTTAAGTGTTTTTGCGAGAGCTACAATTCCTAATATAGGAAAATATTTTGCCGGGAATATATTGCATTTCCATACTTTCCATTTTCATACATTTATACGCAGCCGCTATCATTAGTTTTTGGCATAAACCGGCAGATATCAATTTTGAAAAATCCTGCAATTTTCGATTTTTATCACAATGAGGTAATAATTGACAACCCGTCGATTTTCAGGGTAAGTTTCTGATGTCCAAACTTTATCTGTCAATTAACTATTGTAAAGCCATCGCTGGCAACTAAACTTGTAACTTCTTTATTTCTTGGGAAAAACACAGTCAATATCCCTGGTAAAGAATTAATTATATTCGGCTTTTAGGATAGCCGTAAAGAGCGAAAGAGCTTAATAAAAATCTTAATAGCAAATAAAAAATCGTAGCTAATTATTTAAAGATGCAAATTTTGGATGTTTTTGATGTCATAATTGTTGGTGCAGGACCGTCTGGAAGCACTTTAGGATATTATCTATCTCATAAGGGATTTAAGGTATTAATAATTGAAAAGAAGAAATTGCCAAGATATAAAACATGCGGGGGAGGTGTTACACGAAGAGCAAGTAATATATTACCGTTTGATTTTAATCATGTTGTTGAAGATTATTCTTTAACAGCAAAAATCTTATTAAATAACAAGGAAGTTTTCTCAAAAGCCTTTGATTCACCAGTAGTTTCAATGGTAATGAGAGATAAATTTGATCTTTTTCTAATTAACAAAGCAAAAGAACAAGGTGTTGTTGTTAAATACAAAACTAAATTTCTATCAATTGATGGTGATCCCGGCCGTTTAACAGTTAAGACTTCGAAAGGTTATTATAGAACAAATATTATTGTTGGAGCTGATGGGGTATTAAGTAAAGTTGCAAAAGAGCTTAAATTAAATATTGACTA
>JASJGP010000398.1:0-3199 GCA_033791485.1 Desulfobacterales bacterium
AGAAAATTAGCTTAAATAAAGTGCGGAAACTGACCGTAGTCGATACAAACCGATGGGACCGTCTGGATCGGCTGGATTCTCTTAAGAAAGACGCGCATCTTGAAATTATTGTGTTTGACCATCATGCCAATGAGGGGGATATCAACTCAAAATGGCGATGCCAGGAAGAGATGGGCGCCAACATTACGCTGATGCTTCGGTATCTAAAGGCGCAGAAAAAATCAATATCCCCCATTCAGGCCAGTCTTTTTCTGGCAGGTCTTTATGAAGATACTGGCCATCTTACTTTTCAATCCACAAAGGCGGAAGACGCTCACGCGGCAGGTTATTTGCTTGACAGAGGAGCAGATCTTCAGATTGTCAGTACATTTCTCAGTCCGGCATACGGTCCAAAACAAAAAGATGTGCTGTTCCACATGCTACAGAATGCCTCCAGAACCACAGTGAATGGAAATTCCTACAGCATCAACCGGCTAAGAGTGCATGGATACGTGAGCAACCTTGCCGTTGTGGTGCAGATGTACCGAGAAATATTGAATGTGGATACAGCATTCGGTATCTTTTTGATGGATGGAAATCGCTGTCTGGTAATCGGCCGGAGTTCGGCGAGGGGTATCGATGTGGCAGCTGTCATGCGGCACATGGGGGGTGGCGGGCATCCCGGCGCAGGTTCGGCCATGCTGAAATCGGCAGATCCAGCAGCTGTGGAAGCTTGGATCAGAGCAATGATTGGTGAAAGCCATCGAGCATCTATGCAAATCCGGGATCTGATGTCCTTTCCCGTACTGTCGTTGAATTCCGAAATGACCATGAGCCAGGCCGGAAAAGTGTTGCGGGAAAAGGGCTACAAAGGATCTCCCGTGGTGACTGACGGAAAATTGGTCGGCATCCTTTCAAGAAGGGACTTTCAAAAATTAAAAAAAGCACCACAATTTCAATCACCGGTCAAGGCGTTCATGAGCACCAATGTAATCACAATTCATCCGAAAGAGAGTCCTGGACAAGCGGCCCATTTGATGATAAAAAATGATTTCGGGCGGCTTCCCGTGGTGGATCAAGGTAAAATCGTCGGTATTTTCAGCCGTTCCGATGTGGTGGCGGATCTATATGGTCTCTGTCCGCTTGGTAATTGTCTGGCCACCGGTTGCAAACAAAATATTTTTTCCTTTGACTCATCTTAAAAACGGAAGGTCGGCAAAAAAAACGCTTTTCAAAACTCAGAACATTCGAGGCATAGATGAACAAAATTCAGAGTTCAATAGAAAAAAACTGTCATATAATATTTGACAGTATTGAAGAAGGCGTTTTTACTGTTGATTTGGACTGGTGCATTACTTCATTTAACAGGGCGGCGGAAAAAATTACAGGGATACCGAGGGAAAAGGCCGTCGGGCGGCCATGTTTAGAAATTTTTTGTACCAATATATGCAAAACAGATTGCGTTCTTCGCAAGGTATTGGATACCAATAAACCGGTTACAAATATGCCGGTTTACATCATCCGTTCTGATGCAAAACGCATTCCCATCAGCGTTAACGCTACGATATTGAGGGATCGCAAAGGCCATATCATCGGTGGTGTTGAGACTTTCAGGGATTTATCCGATCTGAGTAAGTTGCATAAATCCTTTCAAAAGCATTACTCTTTTGGAAATATTATAAGCAAGAATAAAAAGATGCTTGAAATTTTTTCAACCCTTTTTTTAATTTCTGAAAGCGACTGCACCGTTTTAATAGAAGGGGCAACCGGTACAGGAAAAGAATTACTTGCCAGGGCAGTCCATAATAACAGCCCACAAAAAAATGGCCCTTTTATACCGGTCAATTGTGGGGCACTGCCCAATACCCTGATAGAATCAGAGCTTTTTGGATACAAGGCTGGTGCATTTACCGATGCTAAAACGGACAAGCCGGGTCGTTTTGAACTCGCCCAGAACGGGACTATTTTCTTAGATGAGATCGGAGATATTCCCCGGTCCTTTCAAAATCGTCTTTTGCGAGTTCTTGAAGAAAATGCTTATGAGCCTTTAGGTTCCATAAAATCCACCAAGACCAACGCCAGAATTGTAGCCGCAACCAATCGAGAACTAGATAAATTGGTTGAAAAAAACAAATTCAGGGAGGATCTGTATTTTCGAATTAATGTGATGAAACTGACCCTGCCTGAGCTTGCAAAACGAAAGGAGGACATCCCTCTTTTAGTGGATCATTTTATCCAGCGTTTCAATTGTGAAAAAAAGAAGAATATTTTAGGTGTCACCCAGGAGGCAATAGCTGCATTAGTACTTTATGACTGGCCCGGCAACATACGCGAGCTTGAAAATGCAATTGAACACGCTTTTGTACTTTGCAGAGAAGAGCTGATTAGCCTTAAGCACTTGCCGGATGAGATTTTATCAAAGATTAATGCCACCTTTGCGGCAACAGGCACCACCCTAAAAGAAATTGAGAAAAACGCGATATTCCTGGCCCTCCAGAGGAATAATTGGAAAAGGGCAGTAACTGCTAAGGAGCTCGAAATCAACAAAAACACCCTTCGCCGCAAGATCATACGCTACGGCATTGAGATGAAATAAACGAGGTATAAGTCATGACAAAAGAAACCAAAGAAAATAAAAAGCGAGGATTAACCGTACTAACCCCGGAAGACCATTTCCAGTTTGAGTGTCATCAAAGTCTTGATTGCTTTACACGATGTTGTCGCAATATCACTATTTTTCTAACACCATATGATATCCTTCGTATGAAAAAGGCCCTTAAAATAACATCAGGAGATTTTTTGACCCGCTATACCGATATTGTTGTCGGCGATGCAGGTTTGGCTGTAATTGTATTGAGAATGAGCGATGACGAAGAGAAAAGTTGTCCGTTTGTTACGTCAGGGGGATGTAAAATATACGAGGATCGGCCCTGGGCCTGCCGAATATATCCACTAAAACCTGAAAGCACCGACATAACAGAAAAATCGGTAAAAGAATATTATTCTGTCATGGATGTCCCCTTTTGTCTCGGTCTTGCCGAGGACAAGGTCATGACTGTGGAAAGCTGGAAGACAGGGCAGGGTATTCCCCTTTATTTAGAGATGGAAAAGCCTTTTAAGAAAATTACGATGAATAAATCTCTCAGCGATAAAAAAATTATCAATAAAAAGATCCAGGAGATGTATTATATGGCCTGTTATGACTTGGATCGTTTCAGAC
>JASJGP010000399.1:0-6389 GCA_033791485.1 Desulfobacterales bacterium
AAGATAAACCGGACCACGGCGGTAAAAATACAGAATATGCTGTTGCTATAAATGGAATTCTCAGTGGATGGGATATAGCATTTTACTGGGCTGACTATTTTAATGACATGCCGTATATGGAACTTGTATCCGCTGGACCGCCCCCGCAAATCGAGTGGAAACACAAACGCCTGAAAATGCTTGGCGCGGCTTTTAACGCAGCAGTGGGCAACTGGCTTTTAAAGACAGAAGCTGCATACATAGACGGATTCGAGTTCTTCAATTCACCGGACAAAGACTATTCACGAACGGATGTATTGGCCGGAGTTGAATATTCCGGCTTTAAAGATACCACCATGAGTATCGAGGCGGTAAACAGGCATATAAACGATTTCGACGAAACTTTAGAACTTCCGCCTGCTGAAGCCCAAGAGGATGAATTTCAGTGGGTGTTTAGATTGACAAGAGATTTTCTAAATGACACCCTAACCTTAACGCTATTAGCCTCAACATTTGGAGGAACCGGCCAGGATGGCGCCTTCCAACGTGTTTCCGCTGAATTCGATGTAACCGATTCTATTGAAATTGCAGGCGGGGTGGTACTCTACCAATCCGGCGATCTTACAATGTACAGAAATATCGGTGACAATGACCGTCTGTTTTGTGAAATCAAATACAGCTTTTAGCCTTCAGCCGACATCTGAGCGCTATAACGTTCAGTAATTATGATGTATTTCGCATGAACCTGTGAATCCTTCACCCCTTGGTCCCTTAGGATCAATCCAACCCTTTTGGAGATGATCCTGAATTATTTATCCTTGCTTTAAAGCGGTTGTTATATTAGAAATTTTATATGGCGGTTTTGAATGCAACCTTACTGACCTGCTCAGCACCGAAAGCTTCCCTCAAATTCGACACTTCTTTTTTTTTATGCGCATTTCCAAAACTGATATCCACATTTATTGCACGTTTTTATCTATTATATAGTTATGTTATAAAGTTTACGAAAAATTAATATAAGGCAAAACAGCCGCATATTAGAAATAGGCTGCATTTTAGCCGTATTTCACATTTCAATATGTAATATCGGATAAAATTAACTCATTGTATTATTAATACTTTATAATTTTATAACGGCGATAAGCCGCAATTGAATACGGCTATTTGCCGTCTAATCTATGGGCGGCAAATTGTATTTTCATAAATAACTCGGTACACGGCTGTTTTAATCCGAGTGTAAGAAAGGAAACCAGTTTTGAGCAACTCATCACAAACCTACCCAAGTATTTTCAATGATGTGATTGGCCCGGTCATGCGTGGGCCTTCCAGTTCTCATTGTGCTGCCGCTGTAAGGATTGGCAAGATGGTCCGAGACTTGATGGACAGGGAAATCAAAGATGTACTCATCGAATTTGACCCGGATGGCTCGCTGGCAACCACGCATGAAAGCCAAGGCTCGGATATGGGGTTATTTGCTGGTTTCTTGGGGTGGGATGCTACGGATGGACGATTGGCGGATTCCCCAAAGGCGATTCAAGAAGCAGGTATCACCGTCAAAACCGAAATTACCCCCATAGACGCCGACCACCCTAATACATACAAAATGACAGTCACCAATTCCAGAGAAACGCACAGAATAACTGCTATATCCACCGGGGGAGGCATTATCGAAGTGATTGAGATCGATAGTGTCAAAGTTTCAATGGCGGGTGACTACTACGAAACCCTTATTTATTTCGAATCTGATAAAGATCGGTTGCTGGTCCACTTGAATGAAAATATCTCGGCTGATGAAATTCACATCTTGCATGGTGAGGCTACTCAGTTGATTGAGATCAAGTCTCAGGGATTTTTTGATCAGGAAACGATCTCCGAATTGCGCTCCAAATTCGATATCCAATCCATCAAACAAATCATGCCGGTACTTCCGGTTTTGACGTTCCAGGGGATTGAAGTCCCGTTTATAACCTGTGCGGAGATGATGGCGTATAACCGCAATAAAAATCTCAATTTATCGGAATTAGCTGTTCATTATGAGCGCTCAAGAGGGGCCATCACCGATGATCAGGTAACGCAAAAGATGGCAGACATTATCGACATTATGCAGAATGCTATTCATGCAGGCCTCGCAGGCACAGAGTATGCCGACCGGATTCTGGGTTATCAATCCGGCAAATTCCAGTCTCAGATGGAAAATCGTCATTTGATCGACGGAGGTGTGTTGAATCAGATCATTCTATATACAACCGCCTTGATGGAATCGAAGAGCGCGATGGGTTTAATCGTTGCAGCACCGACGGCCGGGGCTTGCGGAGGGTTACCAGGCGCGTGTATCGGCGCTGCCAGCGCGTTGGGTCTTGTAAAGGACGATATGACGCGGGCCATGCTTGCTGGTGGAATCATCGGCGTATTTATCGCTTCTCATGCGACTTTTGCTGCTGAGGTCGGTGGATGCCAGGCCGAATGCGGAGCTGGATCAGGGATGGCCGCCGCGGCGCTGGTTACTCTGGCGGGTGGGTCAACCCATCAGGCAGTCAATGCGGCATCTATGGCACTCCAAAATATACTTGGTATGATCTGTGACCCGGTCGCCAACCGAGTGGAGGTGCCCTGCCTAGGTAAAAACGTGATGGCCGCCAGCAACGCCCTGGCTTGCGCCAATATGGCCCTGGCCGATTATGACCCAGTCATCCCTCTCGATGAAGTGATTCAAACCATGGATGAAGTTGGTAAGATGCTTCCCTCAGCTTTTCGCTGCACGGCACTTGGAGGCTTGTCAATTACAAAGACTTCTAAAGAAATCGAAAAACGATTGGCCCAAAAAGATGATTGAATGCGGCCCAACCCAACATGAACCAGACTCTCCTTCGGTTCCAGTAAGCGGCGCGAAAAATGCAAATTTTGGCTATAATATAATAGTGTCAGATTGCAAACCCGGCGAGCCGGGTTATTTATTCGTTGGGCGTCCGAACGTATTCAGGCAAGAGATGTGAACACAACAAGAATATGAAAGAAAGCACATATGATTCAAGATCAAAAACAAATTGACATAAACTCACCACCAGAAAAAATATTTGGATTAATTGAGTCAATGCCAAATAAGTTTCCTGTTTATAAAATATTAGAGACAAAGCCTTTCTTTTTCTTGCGACTACTTTTTGTTGATGGATTACGTGCAGCTGTTGAAGTATTGAGCATTGAGAAGTCTAATGATTTATTGGTGTTGAACGTTGGTGATTCTATGGGGCCATTTCAGTTAACAGAATTAAAAAGCCATTAAAATACGAGTTTACTTTAAGATCATTCTTTTTCAGTTGCCGAACAGGTTATTCGCTGAGCAGCAAAGGAAACATGACAACCCTTTACTTTGATCTCATTGCCGAATATCCGGGATTAAGGGAAAAGGTATGGTGGTTTTTTGTGAAACCCATTCACGGGTGCTGGCCAATAATGTTTTAAAGGTCATTAAAGATAAGGTAGAAAACAAATACAGCTTTTAGCCATCAGCAGGTATCTTCAATCGGCTTTTGAAAAGTTCTAAAACTGCCTTTGTATTTCACTTGAACCCCTGGCCCAGACCGGTCAGCCTTAATTTATTGTCAAAATACTATCATCATTATGAGACATAAACTATACCTAATTAATCATCGCGTCGCGACAGGGCGGGCCTGGAATCCTTGTTGGAGCGTAGTGTAAATCCGCCTATGGCGGGGCCCCTCTTCTCCACCTCTTTTGGAAATGTTCCTGAAATATTTACCCTTGCTTTAAAGAGGTCGTTATATTAAAGATTTTTTATGGCGGTTTTGAATGCAACCCCACTGACCTGTTCAGCCCTGAAAGCTTTCCGCTAACGCAACACTTCTTTATATTTTTATATGCATTTCCAAAACCAACATTCCTATTAATCACATCTTTTTATCTATGATATAGCTATGTTATAAAGTTTACGAAAAAAGCACTATATAGCAAAACAGCCGGTATTGGAAATAGGCTGCATTTCACACTTCAATATAAAATAGCGACTAACATTAACCCATTGTATTATTAATACTTTTTAATTTTATAGCGGCAAATAGCCATAATTAAATACGGCTATTTGGCCGTCTATTTTATGTGGCTTATACCTACAGAGAAAAGAGGCTGCAAAGGGAAGATTTGATTCTCGATTGTTTACTTTACAGAGAGTCAAAACTTTGGCAAGCTATATTTTCCCATCTAAAACAACATTAAACACTGATAAAATTATTGGAGTATATATCCATGTTAAATAGACCAACCTATGAAGAATTGGAACAAAAGATTAAAAAATTAGAAAAGGAAACTACTGAACTCAGGCGGGAAAAAGAGACGTATAGAGTAGATCGAGATGAGTTTCAGTCTCTTATGAATGGATTATCTCGCGCAGAAATTGGTATTGACATTATCGGGGTTGATTATGCGGTTCTTTTTCAAAATCAAATATTGAAAGAGAGGTTTGGTAGCCTTACTGGACAGTTTTGTTACGAAAAATATATGGGGTTGGAAGACCCATGTGACTTCTGTCCTGTGATAGAAGCGATAAGAAACAATAAAATAGAAAGGTTTGAATTGACGGGTAAGGATGGAAGAAATTATGAGGTGCTTTCAACACCGCTTCCGAATCCGGATGGAACAGTTGATAAAGCAATTGAAGTTGTTAGAGACATAACCGAGCGCAAACAGACAGAGGAATCGTTGCGCATTGAGAAGGAGTTCACCGAAACCGCATTGAATGCCCAGCAGGATACCTTTTTCCTTTTCGAGGCTACCACCGGTAAAGCCCTTCGCTGGAATCGAGCTTTCAATAATATCACGGGATACAACGATGAAGAGATAGCCGGGATGGCAGCACCAGATACTTATTATAACTCCGATGACCTCGAAAGAGCAGGCATCTTCATTCAGGATATTCTTGATAAAGGCATCGGTACGATAGAGCTGGAATTGATATGCAAGGATGGTCGTAAGGTTCCAACCGAGTATAAAGTCTCGGTGATAAAGGATGAAAAAGGAAAACCGAAATACCTTATATCCATCGGTAGAGATATCACCAAGCGCAAGCAAGCTGAGGAAAACAAGAAGAAGCTTGAAACCCAACTCCAACAGGCCCAAAAAATGGATGCGATAGGCCGCCTGGCGGGCGGGGTGGCCCACGACTTCAATAACATGCTGTCGATAATCCTAGGTAATGCAGATCTGGCGCTAATGAAGCTTCAATCATCCGATGAACTCTATAAAGAACTCTGTGAGATAATGGCAGCCGGCAAACGCTCCGTGGATCTCACGCAACAGCTTCTGGCCTTCGCCCGCAAACAAACCATCGTTCCCAAGGTCTTCGACCTCAACGATACAGTTGAAAGAATGATTAAGATGATGCGGAGGCTGATCGGCGAAGACATCGACCTGCTTTGGAAGCCCACCACCAACCTGTGCCCTGTGAATATGGATTCAACCCAGCTCGACCAGATTTTGGCCAACCTTATGATCAATGCCCGGGATGCGATCAGAAATGTCGGCAAAGTAACCATTAAGACCGAGAACGTGGTGCTTGATGAAGCTTACTGTGCTGCCCACGCCGGTTTCGTTCCTGGACAGTACACTCTGCTATCCGTCAGTGATAACGGTCACGGTATGGACCGGAAGACACTGGCGAATATCTTTGAGCCCTTTTTTACAACCAAGGAACTCGGGAAAGGGACCGGCCTTGGCTTGGCTACGGTATATGGCATTGTCAAGCAGAACAACGGCTTTATCAATGTCTACAGCGAACCGAAGGAAGGAACGACCTTCAAAATTTATTTGCCACGATATGCTGAAAAAATTACCCAGGTTTCATCTAAAGATCCGGCAGAAGGGGTGAGGAGCGGTACCGAGACGGTACTGGTAGTCGAGGACGAGCCTATGATTTTGAAAATGACCCAAATCATGCTCGAAAAGTTGGGCTATAAGATTCTGACCAGTGGTACGCCGGATGAAGCGATCCATTTAGCCGAGAATTACACCGGAGAAATTCATCTACTGATGACCGATGTTGTTATGCCCAAAATGAACGGTCGCGATCTGGCCAACCTATTAAATTCTTTTTATCCGAAACTCAGGTGTCTGTTTATGTCAGGGTATACGGCCAACGTTATCGTCCATCATGGCGTTTTGGACGAGGGGGTGCATTTCATTCAAAAGCCATTCTCGATGAATAAACTGGCCGTCAAGGTTAGGGCCGTATTGGACCAATTATAACATTATACTTTACAAAACAGGCCTAAAACATAAAAGACATGTTGTATCCCCTTGAAAGGGAAATTTGCAATCGATGGCCTAAATGGCAAAAGTTAAAAACGCAACACTTCTTTTTATTTTTATGCGCATTTCCAAAACTGATATCCACATTTATT
>JASJGP010000400.1:0-7957 GCA_033791485.1 Desulfobacterales bacterium
CCGACCCAGATGAAGCATCCGTCAACTAAAATTTCCTTTTCTTCTTCTGTTTTTAGATTTTTGACATTTATTTTTTCGACATTGGTCAGGCCGCCGTAAATGCCAGTAAGCACGGAATCAAACATAATTTCAATTTTATCATTGGCCATAGCCCGTTCCTGTAAAATCTTAGTGGCCCTTAACTCATCCCTGCGATGTATTAAATAAACCTTTTTTGCAAACTTTGTGAGATAAATACTCTCCTGAACAGCCGTATCTCCTCCGCCGACAGCAGCAACAAAACGATCTCGAAAAAACGGCCCGTCACAGGTCGCACAAAAGGATACACCTTTGCCGATAAACATGTCTTCACCCGGGACTCCTAGTTTTCTTGGTGAAGCACCGGTGGCAATAATAATGGAAAGAGTTGTAATGGTTTTACCCTTCAACTCAATTTTCTTTGCAGCTTCAGACAAGTCGAGAGAAAGCACTTCGCCGGTTTCAATAGTTAGACCAAACTGTTTTGCCTGCTCAACCATTTTAGTTACAAGATCATACCCGCTGGTCCCTTCTGGAAAACCCGGATAGTTTTCTATCCAGTCTGAAACAAGAACCTGCCCCCCTGGTGCCACCTTTTCCAGCAAAAGAACATTCAACCTTGCCCGAGATGCATAAATGCCTGCCGTAAGGCCGGCAGGACCTCCGCCAATGATAACCAGATCGTAGTCCGCTTTTTTCATTTTTTATATCCTTTCTTATTTCTCTTTTTAAAGGAGAAATTGAAAACCGATTGTAACACGCAATGTTTATATTTTAATGACAAATTGTATTAAGTCAACATCGAAAGCTTTGCAAAAAATTATAAAAAATGCAAATCGACCCTGATGGAGCATCCTTATAATATAGGGATATAGGCCGATTTGCATCCTGTGAGGTAGTAAAACATATGATGGAGGTAAATGCCAAGTTAAACCCCTCAGATATTATTTAAGCAATTTTAATGCCAAGATTAGGTATTATGCTATAAAAAAAGATGTAAGCGGAAAATAAGTTGACCTTTTCAAAATGATAAGTACATTAAATAAATAGTATAGCAGAAAGTGGTTAAAGGATTTATTACACGGCATCAAAAAGAAAGCCTTCGGCATAAATATTGCGCTTTCTTCACGAGATTGATCGCAAAAACTAAATTCTGACAACTTTTATAAAATGGAGAAAAAATGAAAAATATAATATCCAGAAGATCTTTTTTAAAGGGAACAATGGCTACGGCATGCACTCTTGCAGCAGCGGGAATACCTGCAAGTGCTGCAGGAGCGGCCGGCAAAGAACAGCTCGCCACCCTTCTTGACATAAGAAAATGCATAGGATGCGAAGCCTGTGTCGAGGCATGCAAAGAGGTCAATGAAACGAAATTTCCTGATCCGAAAAAGCCTTTTCCTAAAATGTACCCTGACAGGGTGCCGGTAATGGACTGGTCGGACAAACAGGATGTTACAGACCGCCTGACTCCGTACAACTGGCTTTTTATTCAAAGTGCAACGGTTAAAATCAACGGGGAAGAGACTGAACTTACAATTCCCAGACGCTGCATGCACTGCGTGAACCCGCCCTGTGTTAAGCTTTGTCCTTGGGGATCGGCAAGGTTGCTTGAAAACGGTATATCAAGGATCGATCCTGACCTGTGCCTGGGTGGTTCCAAATGTAAAGCAGTATGTCCTTGGCATATTCCTGAGCGTCAGACCGGCGTTGGGATTTATCTTGACTTACTTCCTTCTCTTGCAGGAAACGGTGTGATGTACAAATGCGACCGGTGTTATAACAGGATCGCCGACGGAGAACTGCCTGCGTGCATAGAGGCGTGTCCTGAAGATGTACAGACCATAGGGCCAAGGGACGAAATAATTAAAAAAGCTCATGTGCTGGCCAAAGAGATCGGCGGATATATCTATGGCGAAAAGGAAAACGGCGGAACCAATACGATTTATGTGTCACCGGTTCCTTTCGAAGAGCTTAACAAGGCCATTGAAACAGGAAAAGGAAAGCCTCATTTACAGCCTGTAAAGGATAGCATGGCCGATTCAAACAACCTTGCCGCGGCAATGATTATAGCGCCGATTGCCGGTGTGGTTGCAGCAGCAGGTAAATTTTATAAAATGAGCAAAACCGGTAAATAGTCGGAGGAACATAATGGATTTTAAAGAAAACCATATAAAATCAAATAGAAAAACGATTATGCGCTATTTATACCTTATGACCGTTTTTTTTCTCACACTGACAGGTTTCGGGAACATGCCGATTTTCAAGCGCTATTATATTGCGGATATCCCGGGGCTGGGATGGCTTGCTGAATATTACGTAACCCTTTATATACATTATCTGTTTGCCATACTGCTTATCGGAATTATTTCATATCTTATCATTGAATATTTGCTGACAAAACGAAAGAGTATAAAAATTACTCTGTCTGGCTACATCCGAGGATCAGTTGTTGCCGGACTCCTCATAACAGGAATACTTCTTGTGATAAGAAACCATGAAGTTTCCGGATTTGCTCCCGGTTTTATCATTTTTTTATATATTTGCCATCTCACACTTGTAATGGTGCTTTTAATGGCAGGGGTGTATAGCGTTATTTTTAAAAATAAATGGTATTTTGAGGTCAAGCATTAGATGGTCTTTTGAGGGGAATTTTCCATTTTTTCATGTACTTCCATATAGC
Source organism: Desulfobacterales bacterium (assembly GCA_033791485.1). GTDB lineage: Bacteria > Desulfobacterota > Desulfobacteria > Desulfobacterales > JAUWMJ01 > JAUWMJ01. The sequence continues at coordinate 2,702 of JASJGP010000400.1, forward strand.
GGTTCTACTCAGGCCTGCTCTTCTTCCAACCTCAGCCTTGTTCCAGTCGCACTCATCAAGCAGGTTGAGAAGGCCCTCTTTTGACAGCTTTTTCCGCGGCACGGGGTTAGAACTTAATTTTTTCGGTATTGTCGAAAATGAAGCTTGATATTCGACTTGCCGGATTTCCACAGGCAAGTCAAAGGGGTTTATTCTATCTTTGTTGCAAAGTACAAATGCGTGTTCAATCGCATTCTCTAACTCCCGGACGTTTCCGGGCCAGTGGTAATCCATGAGTATGCGCAATGCCGCCTGGGAAACCCCTTGGATATGCTTACCTGTCTTTCGGTTTTGGGCTTTAATAAAATGACCGATAAGGAGCGGCAGGTCTTCCTTTCGTTCTCGAAGCGGCGGCAGATTAATGGGAAACACTTTAAGTCGGTAGTACAAATCCTCCCGGAAATATCCTTTCTGAACCCGGCTGTAAAGTTCCTGGTGAGTTGCTGCAATAATCCTAATATCGACTTTGCGTTTTCGCGATTCACCCACGCGTTCGATTTCCCGTTCCTGCAGAATGCGAAGAAGTTTTACCTGGATAAAGGGGCTGAGTTCTCCGATTTCATCAAGAAAAATCGTTCCCCCTTGAGCCTCTTCAAAGCGCCCGACGCGGTCACGCATGGCACCGGTATAAGCGCCTTTTACATGCCCGAACAGCTCGCTTTCAAGCAATGATTCCGCAAGGGCCGAGCAGTTTACTGTAATAAGTGGACTGTCCTCTCGTTCACTATTATAATGAATCGCACCTGCCACGAGTTCCTTACCGGTACCGCTTTCACCCTGTACCAGTACTGTGGCATTACTTGAGGCGGCAGCAATGATGGCTGTAAAAACTTTGCGCATTGCCTGGCTCTGGCCGATAAGGTTATTCATTCGGTGAATTTCACCAAGCTTTAGGACTGCTTCTTCTGCTTTGCTCCGCACCTTGTTCAGTTTAGTAAGATCGGTGACCGTTTCGACCACACCGATGATATTCTCATCTTCATCCCTGACCACACTGGCATTCTTGATCACCGGCACATCGTGTCCCTCTTTGTGTTGCAAATGGCACTCCTTGGCTTCGGAAGATCCGTGGGTCATAATGCCGCATTTCTGGATTCCGGCAGGGCATTCTTTGCCAAAACAGCGGCTGAAACGGAAAAGTTCGCATGTTTGCCCTATGGCCTCTTGGGCATTATAGCCACTGATACGCTCCATAGATCGATTCCATGACGAAATCCGTCCGTTAGCATCCATGGTAAACACCCCGTCAGCCATGGAGTCTATTATCTGATTCACAAACCGAAAATTCCAGATCTCATGGGTTTTATCTTGCAAGGAAGTTACCTCCTCCAAATTGTTAAATTAGTAACTTTTTAGCCTTTTGAAAAAGTCTGACAAAATAGCGTTACGGTAACGTTACAAAGCGTTATTTTTAATATAGGTAACGCTGCTGGTGTTGTCAACCGGTATTTAAAAAATATCAAACAAAGCCAACCTGCTTTATAAAACGGGTAATTTTCATTTTATTATACTGTTAAAACAGACATTTGTAAAATTCAGCTCTGCTTTATTCATAAAGAAAGCGAACGATGGCATACAATTTGTAGATATTGCTTATTAAAAGGTGAAGAAACCGGAAGCGGTGCCGGTAAATCAGGAAGATCACATCGTAAACTATTAATCATCTTTAAAGCCCTATAAGAAAGGAGGACATTATGAAAGCAATGAACTGTTGTAAAACCATGGAGGCGGAACTTACCGCATGGAAGGCCAACGTTTATGATATCGTTCGCGGTATTGAAAGTTTGCCTGGTGGAGAAAAGGAAAAGATTCTTCCCAATATCGAAGAACTCCATATGCTCACTGGGAAGCTGGATGACCGCATTGAACAAATCCGAGCCGACTGTACCCCTGAAACCGGGATCGACGATATCAGAGCCGAAAAGGAGCAATTCGATAAGTTATTGACAACTCTTCGCATGACTGCAAATGTGGACACTATGCAAGCAATGAACTGTTGTAAAACCATGGAGGCGGAACTTACCGCATGGAAGGCCAATGTTTATGATATTGTACGTAGTATTGAACAGCTGCCCGGAGGAGAAAAGGAAAAGATTCTTCCCAACATCGAAGATCTCAATATGCTCATCGCAGAGATGGACGACAGGATCGACCAAGTCCGGGAGAACTGCACACCCGAAACCGGCATAGACGACATTCGGACTGAACGGGAAGCGCACGACGTCGACATTTCTAAGCTTCGAGTAAGCGCCGAAGAAGCCATGAGCGTTTTGGGGGCTGGGAACTTTGGTGGATAGGCTCTACAAATCAGTATTTATTAATGTCATCACAAAGCCCTTCGGATCTCATTAAACACTTTTGTGTGGCCAATGGGCTTTGTGAGACGAAAATCGCTTAATTTTGGTTAAGTAAAAGGTAAAGCAAGTGGATCAAAAAAAATCATTAAACCATCAGCAGTTTAAAAACACAATCCAAACGGGCGTAACCCTGGTAGACTTCAACGCTCCATGGTGTGCGCCCTGCAGGGCTCAAAAACCTATCGTCGATCAGTTGGCAAAGCTCTATGACGGGAAAGCTTCAATCATGGAAATGAACGTCGATGGAAATCAGGAATCGGCCATGGAGTTGGGAATCACCAGTATCCCGACATTGATCATTTATAAAAACGGCGAGGAAAATGAACGCTTCATTGGTCTCCAAAGCGCTGAAGTGCTCTCAGATGCAATCGATAACGCCTTAGAAGTTCACACAAAAAAGGAGCAATTTCATGGACAGAATGTTTAGCGGGTTTACCCTTGGTAATTTAAAACTCAATAACCGATTTGTTTTTCCGCCAATAAAAACCGCTTATGGTAACCCCAAAGGGGTTGTCACCGATCGCCAGCTAACCTTTTATAAACAGATTGCACTCAATGGACCGGGCATTATAATCCTTGAACCTGCTTCGGTAACGCCAGAAGGCAGGGAACATCCAAAACAGCTTTGCATTCACCTTAAGGAAAGTGTATCAGAACTTAAAAAGATAGTGGATGCTATCCACACAGAAAATCGTCTTGCCTGTATTCATTTAAATCATGCCGGTGCGGCCGCTAACCCTAAGGCAACCGGAACGAAACCCAAAGCGCCTTCGGATGTTACCTGCCCAACCTCCGGTCAAACCTCGGAGCCTTTGACCGAAGAGGAAATCAAAACAATCATTGCAGGATACAAATCCGCAGCCGAAAAAGCAAAAAAGGCGAGCTTTGACATTATAGAAATTCAGGCCGGTCACGGCTACCTCATCTCGCAATTTCTCAATAAAAAAATAAATAAAAGAACAGATAAGTACGGCGAAGATCGGCTGCTATTTGCAAGAGAGGCCCTTTGCGCTGTTAAAGAAGGAGCGCCTGATATGCCGCTTATAATGCGAATTTCAGGCAGCGAGATGTCACCTGAATACGGCATTGAATTAGAAGATTTAAAACCTCTACTATCTCTGGCCGAAAAAGAAAGAATCAGCGCAATACATGTGGGCATGGGAAGTTCATGCTTTAGCCCTCCCTGGTATTTTCACCACGCCAGCCTCCCGGAAAAACCACAGTTGGATGCGCTTTCTTGGGTTCGTGAGAACACGTGGCTTCCCATTATCGCTGCCGGTAGAATGGGCAGAAAAGAAAAAATAGCCAAAGTCCTGGATCAAGGGCTTGCCGATATGATTGCCCTTGGCAGGCCGCTTATTGCCGATCCTGACCTGGTTGATAAATGGCACAAAGATCAAAATGAGAAAGTTAAATATTGCGGTTATTGCCTTCAGGGGTGCCTGCACCGGTTGAAAAACGGCGAACCACTGGGATGTAACTTAAATCCGGAAATCGGTCTGCCGGAACTTAAGCTGTCGGCCAAGCCGTTGAAAGTTCTGGTAGCCGGCGGAGGTCCCGGCGGAATGAGTGCAGCACTCTACCTGTCCCGCAGCGGGCACAAAGTGACCCTTGCTGAAAAAAGCGATAAACTGGGAGGCCAGTTTAACCTGGCCTGGAAAGCCCCCGGCAAGCAATCAATGCAGGAAGGTCTGGATAATCTGGAATACGATGTGAAAACACATGCGGAATCCGTTATGCTGGGCAGGGCGGCAGACTCGCAGCTAATCGATGAAATCCATCCGGATCTTCTGGTATGGGCTACCGGAGCTGTTCAGGATGTTCCTGAAATAAAGGGGTTAAGCAGCCAGTACACCATGACCTCTGTAGAATATTTTAATGGGGATAAACCGGTCAAAGGCCCGAGAGTCCTGGTAATCGGTGCAGGCCGAACCGGTGTTGAAATTGCAGAAAAGCTTGGAACAGACGGCTATGAAATCGTAGCTACCAAGAGGACTGATCCCATCGGTAGCATGATGGAAATGATTACCAAAAAGCTTGCCATGATGCGAATTGATCAATTGTCGAATGTGACCCTGATGCCGCATACAACCGTTAAGGAGTTTCAAACGGATAGTGTTATCGTAGAGCAGGACGGCGAACAATTAACCTTAGAACCTTTTCAGACGGTCATTCTTTCATCCGGTATGATGTCAGCCTTAAGTCCTGACGAAAGCATCCAAAAATCCGTTGCCAATATAGAAGTCATCGGAGATGCAAAACAGGTCCAAGATATCTTTTCAGCCGTTCATGCAGGGTATGAACTTGCTCAAAAATATGAATAGAGGGGTGTTTAAATGAATAATATATCTTTTGCAGATATCGCGGTCGTTTCCTGCGGAACATTGAGTCTTGAACTGGACTATTTGAAGAAGGAAGGGTTCCTGGATACACAACACATCTTTTACACCACTCCGGGTTTGCACCAGGATATTCCTGAACTGGAACGTCAGCTCATTAACCGAATTAACAAAGCCAGGGAAAAAACCGATAAGGTTCTTGTCGTTTATGGCGGAAAATTTTGTTACGTCAATGTCGATGAACCCACACGGCTTATGCAAAACATCATAGAAGAGCAGGGGTCTGGGGTGGCCAGGGTCCAGGCCACCCAGTGTATGGATATGCTGGCCAGTGAAGAGGAAAGGGAAAAAATTGCTGATGAAATTGCCGGAGGAGAACCGGTATGGTGGATGACACCCGGATGGGTGAAGTTTCAAAAACAGGTATTTAAAGGATGGGACAAGGGTCTCGCCAACGAAAACTTTCCCAGGCATACCGGAGGAGCAATCGTACTGGATGGCATAGGGTATCTCGACCAGTA
>JASJGP010000401.1:0-2584 GCA_033791485.1 Desulfobacterales bacterium
GGCCGCCTGGGTGGCGTGGGCCATGGAAGCGGCAATGGTCTTTGGACCTTGCACGGTCCCTGCAATGAAAATGCCGTCCTTTGAGGTTGAGGTTCTGTTAAACTTATCTTTACAGGCAAAAAAACCATCTTGATTAAGATCGATGCCCAGCAGTTCTGAGAATTTTATATTATCGGAACCGGGCATTATTCCGATGGACAGGACAACCATGTCAAATACCTCTTTAACAGACAGGCCATCATCATCATTCATATATCGCATTTGCAATTTATCGCCTTTAATTGGATAAAGATCCACAGGAATATTTCGCACAAAACGCATGTCTGATTTACATTTTTCATAAAATAGCGGAAAGTTTTTTCCGGTATTCTGGATATCCATATAAAAGATGGTGATATCGGTATCAGGATTTTTATATTTAGCTTGTTGAGCCATTCGCAACGCATATGGGCAGCATACCTGCGAACACCATAAATTTCCCAGATTTTCGTCCCTGCTTCCCACACATTGAATAAAGGCAACCGATTGGGGTTCTTTGCCGTCAGAAGGCCTCACCAAAGCTCCGTTTTTTCTCACAATGTGTTCCAGATCCAGGCCGGTCACAATATTATTGAACTTATGATACCCGTATGTTCCTTTTATTTCAGCATTAAAAGGATTAAAACCGCTTGCAAGTATGACTGCATCTATATCATCTATTTTGTTGGTAAGTTTAATATCTTTGAATTCTACCGCACCATCAGGAATATCCTTGCAACTGCTTTTATCAACCACCACAAACAAAGGAGAATTATTCTTTGAATACCCCTTTACAAGACCTCCATCTGACAGATCGGTTTGCGGAGAACTTTTTTTCAAACTTACTGAAAACTTTCCGTTTTTATTAATTTTTTCAACTTCTGTTGCAAGATGAACCTTGATTTTAGGTTCATTCACCACGTTGTAAAGCATGTCTTCTACCGAGCATGCCCCACATGCCACACATTCATCCGTGGCCTTGCAGCAGAACTGGATCGCATATCCACCTAAAAAGCATGTCTTTTCAATAAGTTCCACATCAATATCGAGTTGTGACAACTCCCAGGCGGCCGTAAGACCGGCAATCCCTCCTCCAACGACCATAACCTTCTTATTTGCTGTACTCAATTGAAAACTCCTTTATTTGTTTATAGATTGTTCTTTAATCTATACCTCTGGCCTGGGCAACACTTTTGCCATTTCCGCTATTTCCGGAACCCTGTGTTCCCATTCAATAGCCATTAGATGAACTCCTGCTACGCCTTTCATCTCTTTGAATTCTTCTATTTGCTCACAGGCGATTTTTATACCTTCATCAGCCTGTTTTTTCTTATCAACTCCCTTAAGCCGGTTAATTATTTCATCAGGCACATCCATTCCCGGAACATTATTTTTCATGTACCTTGCCATACCAAGACCCTTCATAGGAGTTACACCGGCCAGAATATAAACTTTTTCCGTAAGCCCCATATCGTTTGCCTGTTTAATCCATTCCCGCATCTTTCCCATATTATAAATGCATTGTGTCTGGATAAAATCCGCTCCTGACTTTATTTTTTTTGCTAAACGGTGAACCCTCCATTCGAAAGGGTCTGCAAAGGGATTTGCAGCAGCACCAATAAATATTTCAGGCGGAGAATCGATATCGGCTCCGCCTAAAAATTTTCCATCATCCCGCATTTTTTTTACCATACCGATAAGCTGCATGGAGTCAATGTCAAAAACTCCCTTTGCCTGGGGATGGTCTCCGAATTGCTGGTGGTCTCCTGAAAGGCATAGCATGTTTTTAATTCCGTGGGCACTGGCCCCCAGAATGTCGCTTTGCATGGCCAGGCGATTTCGGTCTCTACACACCATCTGGTAATTAGGTTCAAGCCCTTCGGATAAAAGAATCAATGATGCAGCCCAGCTGGACATGCGAACCATAGCTGTTTGATTATCCGTAATATTAACGGAATCAACTTTTCCCTTAAGATAGCCGGCTTTTTTCTTGACTGCCTCAACATCTGTTCCACGAGGCGGCCCTACCTCACCGGTAAAGGCAAAATGTCCGGCTTTTAACACTTTCTCAAGATTACTCCCTGATTTCATATCAATATTTCCTCTGCATGTTAGTAATATCGCTGGTTATAAAAATTTAATTTTACTTTATGGCTGGTAACGTTCTTTATACGCGGGTTGTATAACTGTTCGAGGCGTCTGGTTTCGCCAGTCAGTAGGCGGACAGATCTCAATGATATTGTCAAGTCGCCCCTGTTTTTCCAACCTTTCATATATCTGAAACCATGCGCATGGTTGATCTTTGTTAATTTCGCAACTACCCTGATTTGTACCGCCACAGGGTCCATTAAAGAGACTCTTTGCACACATGGTTACAGGGCATATGCCAGCAGTCATTCCCAGTACACAGGTTCCACACCCACGGCATCTTTCCTCATACCATCCCACATCTTTATTAACACCGATAAAGCTGGTATCCACAGCCGGGAAAACTGGTATTTCAGGAAACCTTTCCGCCAGAAACTGGATTCCGGCACCGCATGCCATAGACAACAAGGCATCATAT
>JASJGP010000402.1:0-11584 GCA_033791485.1 Desulfobacterales bacterium
CCTTCCGCTCCGGAGTCAAGGTAGATAAAGTTGTCGATCAACTCATCGGCATTGGAGGTGAGCACCCGGTATTCCAGGAGGGGGGGCTGGTTTTGTCCATCCCCGACGCGATCGCCCGGGTACTCCAACGACGCTACCTAAATGACAAATCACCGAAAGGAAGCAATGTCGGCGACGGCCTCATGGGCGAAGAGTGTCCGGAATGCGGCCAGACCATCAGTTTTGAGGAGGGCTGCATGACCTGTCATTTCTGCGGCTTCACCAAATGCGGATAGACTGGATAACGAGCATCTTTTTGGAATTCTGAGAACTGACCAGAGTTAAAACTCTGGATTCAATTAAAGTAATACTGTAATTAGTCATCTTAAAAAGGCGAATTGATCCTCTATCACACCAAAGAAGAACCCTTAGTACTTCGTGCCAATTTTCAGGTTCTACATGCCTATTGCATATTGAGATATAATGAGGCTCCCCGCCGCAAGCGGACGGTGTATCAAAGTGGATAATATCCATGCAGTTTTAAAAGTTGAGGTATCTCCAACATATCACACTATTTCCGAAACTTGTGATATCTGCTATATATGTCAGCTTTTAATATACCATAAAATGTTTATATACTACTGAGATATTCAAGTATTAGAGGGCGAGGATATCAACTGTTCTGCCTTTTTCCCCATCAAATAAATTTCAAATCAATCTGGTTTGTAATAGTTCATAATATTTACTGCCGGCAGGTACATGCTTAACCCTGTATTCCAGCTTAAGTGCATCGCTTTTCGTCATTGCAGAACTGGCACCAGCTAATTCAACAGGTCTCCGAGATCTTGTGTATTTTGCACCTCTGCCTGAATTATGTGCTATCAACCGGTTTTTCAGGTTATTGGTTATTCCGCAGTATAAGGATTCGTCAGAGCATCGAATCAGATAAACTATCCATTTTTTAGTCACTATTTTCAATATTTTGCCCTTATTATTAAGCTCAATAGAGGAATCCGAAGAGCCAGAGGGGTATTATATTATCAAAGCCGACTTCTATTCCATCCCTCACTACAAATGCATCCTTAGCCCTCTCAATTTGGCTTTTTCCTTAACCTTTTCCAACAATTTCAAATAGATATTTTCGTAATGTTTACTGTACGATTTGCTTGATAAAAAGACAACACAACTTTACGATAATTTTCGGCAGTTGCTTCATATCGTTTTCGATGCTATCAACCTATGTTAAATCGACTGCGTTTTTATCACCGGAAACGCCTTTACAGGGATAAAATAATGAAAATTCAAAATGTTGACAAAATTACCGATTGCAGGCATCTAAATTTGTATGAGATATCATATATAAATAAAAACGACATTGAAAAATCGTGGCATATCGCTTCCAGGTCTGATAAACCAAAGTGCTTAACAGGAAAGTTCGACATGCCTGATGCGGTGGTGATTGTACCTTTTCACAAAAAAAAGGATAAACTCGTTATAATTAAGGAATATCGGGTGCCACTTGGGGATTATCAATACGGCTTTCCGGCAGGACTTGTTGATGAGGGTGAAACAATTGAACAAGCTTGTATTAGGGAGTTAAAAGAGGAGACGGGTTTGAATGTAACCCGTATTCAAAAAATAAGTCCGCCGGTATATTCTTCCAGCGGAATGACGGACGAATCCGTTTCAATGGTCTATGTCGAATGTGATGGAACACCGTCAAATAAGGGCAATGAAGATTCTGAGGACATCACAACCATTTTTATATCGCCGCCGGAAGCATCCGAGTTATGCAACGATTCAAAAATCAAGCTTGATGTAAAAACATGGCTGGTTCTTTCCTCGTTTGCTGAAAGCGGGCGGATTTGATGGCGTCGTAGAAAGTCCCATCTACTGCGCCTTTTTATCCCGCTGATTTTTAGCGGGAGTATATGGAACTTTCTACTTAGCACCCCAAGGGCATTTCCTGCGGGCACCATCGGGGTGCTTATAAGTTACCAAAGGAGAAGCAAGATGGAAAAACAGCAATGGAATCCAGGAACCCTGCTTCAACTATCCGGGCAGTACTGGGCAACATGTACGCTTCATGCCGCTGTTCAGCTTGATGTGTTTACCGCAATAGGCGAACAGCAGTTTCCAGCAGGTGATATTGCCAAAAAGCTGAATGTCAATCAAGAAGGAGTGGTTAGGCTGCTTAATGCGCTTACTGCCCTGAATTTGCTGAAGAAAGAAAATGATTTTTTTTCCAACACCCGTGCCAGCAAGACTTTTCTCTCAAAAGACTCTCCGGGATATATCGGCTACATGATCTCTCACCATCATCATCTGGTAGAATCATGGTCCAAGCTGGATCAGGCAGTTCAGACCGGAACCCCTGTCAGGGAGCGGGGATCTCATACAAGTTCTGAGTGGCGGGAAAGCTTCCTTATGGGAATGTTTAATATGGCCATGAGCATGGCTCCTATGGTGGTCGATAAAATAGATCTTTCCGGGCGCAGTCACTTGCTTGACCTCGGCGGCGGACCCGGAACATATGCCATCCATTTTTGCATGAAAAATCCCAAGCTCAAAGGTACGGTATATGATCTTCCCACTACCCGACCTTTTGCGGAAAAAACCATTGAAAAATTTGATCTCACCGACCGCATAGATTTCATTGACGGTAATTATGTTAATGAAGGCATTGAAGGGGTATATGATGTGGCCTGGCTTTCCCATATTCTCCACGGTGAAGGCCAAAAGGATTGTCAGCGGATCATACAAAAAGCAGTCTCCGTTTTAAAGCCCGGGAGTATGATCATTGTTCATGATTTTATTTTAAACAACTCAATGGACGGACCTCTTTTCCCTGCGCTGTTTTCCCTCAATATGTTTCTGGGCACTTCTGGCGGCCAGTCCTATTCTGAAAAACAGATAAACGGCATGCTATCTGAAGCCGGTGTAAAGCAGATCCGGCGACTTTCTTTCCAGGGGCCGACTGAATCGGGGATTATTACCGGTACGGTTTGAAAAAATATGCGTTTACCCTGTGAGTTAAGCCGCTCCCGCTTGCATTTTTATCAGGTGTGATTATAATCAGATATTATGGAAAAACGAAATGAAAAAATACCGAGCCCTCAGGAAATCGAAAAAGAGATAAGCGAATTTTTGTCTAAAAAGTTCAAAAACAATGTCAAGGTTATATCTCCCGTTGTTTTGCCTCAGGAATTAACTTTGGATAATGGCAAAGAATCGCCGCAAAAGGTTAAAAAAATCAATTTTGATCTATTGCCTGAAGATCTTATCTCTTACCTCGACCAGTACATCGTCAAGCAGGACATGGCCAAGGCGGTCTTAGCCACAAAAATATGCACTCATTTTAATCGAATAAAACGAGCCGAAGATTCTCCTGATGATTTCAACGAGATGGTAGGAAGCATAAAGAATAATGTACTGATGATCGGCCCTACCGGAGTTGGAAAAACATACATTATCAAGCTAATCTCAAAAAAAATCGGAGTTCCCTTTGTAAAAGGTGATGCTACTAAATTTTCCGAAACAGGTTATGTGGGCGGAGATGTTGATGATCTTATTCGGGATCTGGTCCATGAAGCGGATGATGATATAGAGCTTGCCCAGCATGGGATAGTATATATTGACGAAATCGATAAAATAGCATCAAGCCGTAACCTGATCGGTGCTGATGTATCACGAACCGGTGTCCAGCGTGCTCTGTTAAAACCGATGGAAGAAACCGAGATCGATTTAAAAGTTCCCCATGATCCCATTTCAATGATCCAGGAAATCGAAGATTTTCGCAAAACCGGTAAGAGAAAAAAGCGTACAGTAAATACTAAAAATATATTGTTTATCATGAGCGGCGCTTTTAATGACCTGACGCAAATTATTAAAAAACGTATAAAAGATCAGGGAATTGGTTTTGGAGCACATATCACAAGCCCTAAGGAAGATATCGACCTGCTTGAACATGTAAAGTCTGAAGACCTCATAGCGTACGGATTTGAATCTGAATTCGTTGGTCGCCTGCCGGTGAGATCTGTTTTTGAAAACCTTACTGAAAATGATCTTTTTGAAATCCTTAAAAATCCTAACAATCCGATAATTATAAGTAAAAAACTCGATTTCGCTGCCTATGGCATTGACATAAAATTTGAAGATGAGGTGCTCCGTATGCTGGCGAAAAATGCCTTTAGTGAAAATACAGGAGCAAGAGGTCTGGTTAGTGCCATTGAGAGAAAAATGCTCTTATTTGAAAAAAAACTGCCATCCAAAGGCACTAAAAAATTTCCGGTTACAGCTGAGGTCATTGAAAATCCTGAAGAATCTCTTGAAGCATTAATAGCTTCACCGGATGAGAAGAAAATAAACGAATCTTTTGAAAAGCTTGCAAACAAAGAAAAAGAATTTATTAAAACGTACTTAAAATCGAACAAAAAAAATCTGTCTGAAAAATATAACCTGGTAATGACGCCATCCCGTATTGACATTATAGCCGAGCATTACACCAGACATATAATGGATACCGGAATTACCATAAAGAGAATTAAATCCTTTTACGATGGAATTAAAAAAATTGAACTGTACTTTTTTAAAACACATGATATTAATATTGTTTTAGAAGAAGATGCCATCGATTATATTATTGAACAGCTTGTAACATCTGAAATAAGCATTGATGCTTTTTATAAACAGCTTACAAAAGACTTTGAGCTTGGTCTGAAGCTGGTTCGGGAAAAAACAGAAAAAAACCGGTTTTTTATTACAAGAAAAGCGTTGCTTAACCCTGAATCTTTTATAAGCGAATTGATTAAAGATGAACTGAGTACATAAAAGCCATTAAAAAAGGTTCTAACTTCCATGATCGGAATTTCTAAACTATACTGTGGTACAGTCGAACCATCTGATGCCCTTCGCTATGGACGAATGTCATCCCAGCTGCCCTCTCATCTCCTTCAGTTTTCCCGTGATAAGCAACCTGTGGTTGTATGGAATATCACCAGAAGATGTAATTTAAAATGTGTTCACTGTTACGCGCAAGCTGAAAACAGGTCGTTTGACAATGAACTGTCAACTGAAGAAGGCAAACGACTGATAGACGATCTGTCCGGTTTCGGAGTGCCGGTACTCCTGTTTTCCGGCGGAGAACCCACGGTTCGAAAGGATCTCCCTGAGCTTGCAGACTATGCTGTAAAAAAAGGCATGCGCGCCGTGATATCAACAAACGGCACACTTATTAATAGTCGAATGGCCGAAACATTAAAAGAGATCGGCCTGTCTTATGTCGGCATAAGCATAGACGGGATGGAAGAGATAAATGATAAATTCAGAGGAATTAAAGGGGCTTTTAAATCCGCACTTAAGGGAATTGAAAACTGCAAGGCAGCAGGCATAAAAGTCGGCCTTAGATTTACAATAAATAAGTTCAATGTAGCAGAGATTCCACAGATATTTGATCTTCTTGAGGATATGGAAATTCCTCGAGTCTGCTTTTATCACCTTGTATATGCCGGGCGCGGATCGAAACTTGTTGATGAAGACCTGTCCCATGAAGAATCGAGAAAAGCTGTTGATCTCATAATTGATCGAACCAAAGAGCTGCACGAAAAGGGAAAACCAAAAGAGGTATTAACCGTTGATAATCACGCAGACGGCCCATACTTGTATTTGAAACTCCTTAAAGAAAATCCTGCGCGTGCAAAAGAGGTTCTTGAACTTCTTAAGATGAATGAAGGGAATAATTCCGGAAGGGGCATAGGATGTATAAGCTGGGATGGTGAAGTTTACGCCGATCAATTCTGGCGGCATTACAGTTTTGGGAACGTTAAGGATCGCCCGTTTTCCGAAATCTGGACAGATACGTCGGAACCTCTTATGAAAAAACTTAAACAAAAGAAAAAGCACGTAAAAGACAGATGTGCAAGGTGTAAATGGCTCGATATATGTGCAGGAAATTTCAGAGTGCGCGCAGAAGCGGTGACCGGAGATGTGTGGGCGCCTGATCCGGCTTGTTATTTGACAGATGAAGAAATAACTTAAAACCGGTTTCATAACCCCATCTAATGCCCGACAGCTGCGTTGCAATCCAATGCAATATGCTCATATACTGACTTGTATGCTCCGCTTTTTCATCAGATTGCGCTCCCGATGCTCGGGATCTAAAGACTTGCTGCTTAGGCATTATCTGAGGTTCTGAAACCAGTTTTATATAGAATTTTAGTTCACTTTAGTCATTTTTCCCAAAAAGAGGACCATATCATGCTGTTCCCCGAATACCGACCAAGACGTCTGCGGCAAAATGAAGCGTTTCGGCGAATGATACGCGAAACAACCCTTTCTGTAGATGACCTGATTCTCCCGATTTTTGCCATCAGTGGTCAGAACATTAAAAACCCAATTTCTTCCATGCCCGGGCATTTTCAGTTATCAATAGACAATCTTATAAAAACGTCAAAAAAGGCGTTTGAACTGGGTATCCCTGCCGTAATGCTTTTTGGAATACCGGATAAAAAAGATCCCCTTGCTACCAGTGCATATGCAAAAGACGGTATTGTCCAGCAAGCAGTAAAATCGCTGAAAGACAAATTGCCTGAGCTTGTGGTGATAACCGATGTCTGCCTATGCCAGTACACGGATCATGGCCACTGCGGCATTGTAGAAGGCAATATAATAGACAATGACGCTACTTTGGATCTTCTTGCCAGGACTGCACTGTCCCATGCAAAGGCGGGTGCCGACATGGTTGCCCCTTCAGATATGATGGACGGGCGTGTGGCTGAAATTCGCAACGCTCTTGATGAAAACGACCTGAGCAATATTCCTATAATGTCTTATGCTGCAAAATATTGCTCAGCTTATTACGGTCCTTTTCGTCAGGCAGCAGATTCAGCTCCAAAATTCGGAGACCGCAGAACGTATCAGATGGACCCGGCAAATTCTCTGGAAGCTGTAAGGGAAGTAACTATGGATGTGGAAGAAGGTGCTGATATCATAATGGTAAAGCCCGCTCTGTCCTACCTTGACATTATCTGCCGCATCCGTGATGAGATAGATCTTCCGCTGGCAGCGTATAACGTCAGTGGTGAGTATGCAATGATCAAGGCAGCCGAAAAAATGGGCTGGATAGACGGCAAAAAGGTTATGATGGAAACCCTCACAGCAATCAAGCGGGCAGGTGCGGATATGATTCTTACTTATTTTGCAGTAGAAGCGGCACAGGAACTAAGGGCTCGCTGAAAGCTCCTATTTTGTAAAAATGTCGAAAACAACTGAACATAAAAAACCATCTTATCCACACAGCGAGAAAAAAGAAGCGGCCCTTCGCCTTGTTGCATGGGAAACTACACGCAACTGCAACCTGTCCTGCGTGCACTGCCGCGCATCCGCAACAAAAGGCCCGTACCCCGGGGAGCTTGACACTCAGGCCGCTTTTCGCCTTCTGGATCAGATTGCCCTTGTCGGCGAACCGATTGTCATACTTACAGGTGGTGAACCCCTGCTGCGTCCTGATATTTTTGATATTGCAAAATACGGCACGGATAAAGGTCTCAGGATGGTTATGGCGCCCAACGGTACGCTGATAACAGAAGCTAATGCCGGACAAATGGCGGATTCCGGTATTAAAAGAATAAGCATCAGCATAGATGGAGCAACTAAAGAAAGCCATGACAGTTTCCGTGGGGTCAAGGGCGCTTTTGAAGGCGCTCTAAACGGAATAAAACTGGCAAAGGAAGCGGGTGTTGAATTTCAGATAAATACAACAATTACAAAGACAAATCTTGATCAAATTCCAAAAATTCAGGATCTTGCTATAAAACTTGGGGCTGTCGCCCATCATATTTTTCTTCTTGTGCCTACCGGCAGAGGGAAATATATTGTTGATCAGGAGATTACAGCAGATGAATATGAAAATACACTGAACTGGTTTTATGACCAGAGGGAAAAAACTCCCCTGCAACTGAAAGCGACATGTGCTCCACATTACTACCGGATACTCAGACAAAGGGCAAAAAAAGAAAATAAATCCGTTACATTCAAATCACACGGCCTTGATGCTGTTACACGTGGATGTCTGGGCGGCACCGGGTTTTGTTTTATTTCAAATACAGGTATTGTTCAGCCGTGTGGGTTTTTGGACTTAAATTGCGGTGACGTTACAAAAACTTCTTTTGCCGAAATATGGAACAATTCAGATATCTTTTTAGCTTTGCGCAACTTTGATAACTTAAAGGGTAAATGCGGCGCATGCGAATATAAAAAAGTTTGCGGGGGGTGCAGGGCAAGGGCCTACGAAGCCACCGGCGATTTTCTGGCCGAAGAGCCCCTTTGTAATTACCAGCCGACTTCAATATTTGAGCGTAAAAGAAAGGCATAAGGCACAAAAGGCTTGTCCTGCGTAACCGAGGCGAAGAAGGAAGAAGAAAAAGATAAAAAATCCACACCCAAAGGACGTTGTTTTAAAATTGAATATAAATCAATTATCCATTTGAGACCTTTGAAACCAAGGATAGCATGTTATGAAAATCAATGACTTAATGATTCCGGACCCGATTACTATCACGGAAAAAGCTTCTGTCGGTGATGCTATTGAACTTATGAAAGTCAATTCTATTCGGCACCTGCCTGTTGTTTCACAAAAAAAGCTACTGAAGGGTTTTTTAACACTTGCTGATTTAAAACAGGGACTTATCCCTTCCATGCTGGGAGACCTGACTTTAACTGATCTAATGATAAAAGAACCGATAACCGTAGAGCCTGATAATGATATAGAAATTGCGGCACAGCTTATTTACAAGCACAAAATAGGCGGCATCCCGGTAGTTAAAAAAAATAAGCTGGTAGGTATAATAACTGAATCGGATATACTTCGGGCTTTTATCGATATGATGGGAATCCTTACCGCCAGTTCCCGTATAGATGTTGTGATAAAAGATGAACCCGGATCATTCAGAAAGGCTTTGCAGGTTATCAATGACAATGGCGGAGATATAATTAATGTAGGGATGACGGCTCGGCAAACAAGCAAACGAACATACTATTTTCGGCTTTCTGTCTGCAAAACGGATATTATAAAAAAAGCACTTGAAGATAGCGGTTTTGAGGTGCCGGATGCCATGGATTAACCTCGATGGCGTCGTAAAAAGTATCATCTACTGCGTTGTAGCGATTTTATTCCGCTGATTTTTAGCGAGGGTATATGAGCCTTTTAAATTAGCCATCCGAACAATCAAATAGCATTCAACTCAAGAGTTATCGGTCTATCCTCCTCACTTTTTCCTGTAAAGCGTATAGGACCCGGCCTTCTGTAGTTGTCCGACCCTGGTTCAGCTGCAAGCCATTTTTCTCTTAAAGCCTTCACAATTCTGAAAGAATTCGAATTTATATCCACAATACTTTTTTCCAGTACCAGTGCCAGCTTTCCCTTTCTTTCCTCAAGATGCATTAAAGGTGCAATCGGTATCCCCACAGGTTCCCACTTAGAAAAATCAAGCTCTAAGTTCTTAATGGCAGCCATCTGACCTGTGGCTTTGTTAGCTATTAAACTGAATACGGTCAACCCCAGATTGTATGTGTAATTACAGTCAAACCGGGTCGGATCATTTCCCCTGCCGTCATAACCGTAAAAATGGGCTTGAGTCTTAAAATCTGGAACCGATTTTTTAAAAATCTTTTCAACCGAAACAGGGACTTTTTCATTTTTCTTTATTATGCGTTCCTTTACAAGAACCTGTTTAAGAGTTTTTATGGATATTATTGATGCTTTAACAAGCAGGAAATCAGCATCGATGTAGTTCTTAAAGATAACCGGGCCGAAAGAATCCGGATCAAGCCCTTCTTTTTGAAGAGTCTTTTTGTAATAAGATTTTTTAATTCCTATTTTATACACACCTTTTTCCTTTAAAATATTGAGGTAATCCTTAACCAGTCCCATAATGATTTTATCGGTTTCAACCTGCGAAAACTGAAAATTTCCATGACTGTCCCTTTCTGTGAGGAGCCCCTCCTGAAAAAATGCCGGGATAACATTAAACAGGTCATCATCCCTGGTGTTCCATACCGTAAAAGATTCATCCTCCCGTGACAGTCGGGCAAGCCCCCTTAAGTACTCCAGCTTGTCCTTAAGCAAAGGAAAACGGGAATGAAAATTAGTATCATAGGATCTATTATATTCTGCAATGATTGTACTAAACTTTATAATAAAAGCCTGTATTTCGTTTATAAATTCAAGTACGCCTTCGGGTATTACTATTACGCCGTGATTTTTACCCACAGCAGCTCTCCTGACAATAGCGTTACATATCAAGCGGGAAAGATGCCGCAGTGTCATGCCGTATGCGGTATAGTCTACTGTGTTTTCTTTTTCAGCCCTTTTGATTCTTTCCCTGTCCGTATAGTCGGCAAGATCCTCACCGATAAGGGTAATATTCGCATGAGTCTGGAGGGCAACCTCAAGCGCCAGGTGACTTGCAACCCGTCCCATAACCTTGCAGATATGCCAGTATTTGACATCAGAACTGCTGTCTGTACACAGGTTTCCTATTGAATTGGCAAAAGACCGGGCTGCTGTATGAAAGCCAAATGACATGGCACATAAAACTTGGCCGCCTGCGTCTCTTACCTGGATATCCCCGTCAATTGTCTTCGGAACACCAATAACCTGGATACCGTCTGCAAACATCTCCTGGGCAAGAAATGCAGCATTTGTATTTGAATCATCTCCACCCACAACGACTATAGCATCGAGCTCAAGCTGTTTGCAGGTCTCCCTGGAAAGTGTCATTTTCTCATCCGTATCGATTTTTGTCCTGCCTGTCTTAATCATACCAAAACCGCCGAGGTTTCTGTATGCATCCACAATATCGTCAGTCAACTCAACAGCCTCGTTTTCAATTATCCCGTCAGGACCAAGCAAAAAGCCGTATATTTTTGAATTTCGATTGGCTTCTTTTGCTGCATCATAGAGCCCTGCAATAACGTTATGACCTCCCGGTGCAGGCCCGCCGGAAAATACAAGACCGATATTTCGCTTTTTGCAGTATTCATTTTTAAAAGATTCGTCTGGAGAATCGATACCAACAATCTCTTGAACCTTATTTTCGATTATTTTTGGAAGGCTTTTGCTTGCTTCTTTGCCAATGTCAAAAATGTAGTCCAAATCCTCATTCAACATTGTATAATTTTTTGAAAAAACATCACACTTTGGCGGAATGCTTTTTCTTCTTTCGACTACCTCCTGGTTAATATTATGGGTTACACTCTTAACTTTAGCGTTATCCAAAAGCTCCTCAATGCTTACAGGTTTTTTTTCAGGCATTGATATCCTCCACTTTTTTACTGTTGATTTTCGGCCTTCCAGGTTTCACAGCCTATCAGCCTCCTTACCTTCCAGCTTCCCAGCCTTTATAGCTTCCCATCAACATTAGTGTCAAGGTAAACGTTTATTACAGAGTGTATCAATGCCTGCTCGCTTCTATACCAATTATAAAAAACATCTTGCGATTTTAAATTATTGTGTTAAATATATTAAGATCTTTAAAAAGCGCCATTTTGCAAAGGTTCCAGATTGTAATCAGGATGTGACCGTGTCGGATAAAAAAAACAGTTGGGG
>JASJGP010000403.1:0-2927 GCA_033791485.1 Desulfobacterales bacterium
CTGATGAATCCGTAACGGCAATGCCGATCCTGTTTGCGGAAAATTTAAAATAATCAAAATAATCTCCACCAACTTCCTCACAATATAGACTTTTTCCTGAAATATCCAAATTCGGAAAATCAGGGGCATTGTTAGGCAAAAGATTCTTCTGCACCTCTTTTGCAACATTCAGCCGTGTCAGGATTCGAATTCTGTCCCTTAACCCATGAATCATTAAAGAACTTTCGGGTCAAGGGGAAAAATTGTTGGGGAACCTTGATGACATCGGAATTCTCCAAGGCATCTTTAATCACACTTCTTTCTTTTAGTAACGACATGTCAATTGCGATGAAAAATCCAAAAGCGATAAAACCAATAAAAAATACTATCCCGCTAACAAATGGTATGGACAAGATAAAATAATCCAGAAAAACCATTAAAATACCAGCCAATAATACCAGATTATATTCACTAAAAAATTGATTTTTTGCCTGATTAATTAAAGGTGATCTGTGGACAAACTTTTTGAGTATTAAAAATCTTATAATAAAAACTATTATAAAAACCAGACTTGTTAATGCCCCCAGCATCCCGGAGGGCACGCCTTCAAGCATCGGTCAGACTTCACCGCCGTAAAAACTTAAAACCAGTGCAGCAAATAAATAGTGTAATATAACTCTCATGAAGTTCTCATCTCCCTATAGGAAATATCGAAGTATCAATAGGCATTCTATATCAGGTTTTATTATTTTTTGATATCATTTTTATTATTTTTATGCCAGAGGCAGTTTCAAAATGTTCAATTTCGAAGTCTGCGCTTATCTGTTTGAGATCAAGGAAGGTTAAAATTTTAACTACTGAATATATTGAGTATTTCAAGGATAGCGCTAAAGCTTCAATAAAGTGCCAACATTTGAGTCTGACGCAGATATCGGACAGAGATAAGCGCAGACTTCCAAAGGGGACGTTTTGCAAAGGTCTCTATTTAAGGTTTGGTCCTGTTGCCCCTTTTTTCTACTTCATATGTTATTTTAATTCCGTCGTCTAAGTCTGAAGAAATTTTCAGAAAGGCCGGATTGAAAACAGGTTTTACTACAACAGCTCCTGATTTTTCGATTTTATTTAAGGGCACCTTTTCCGTATAGATTGTTGAGATGTTTTCCATAACACCTTTTCCTCCAACAACCTCAACGGTTTCCGGGTCCAGCTTTATCGCCTTAAGGATTAGATGTTCAGATAACCGCCCAATCCAGTCAACTTGCACCGGCAGTATCTTTTTTATAGGGATATCAAGGGTTACTTCAACAGTTGAGGGGTCAACATTTTTTAAAGAGATGCCTGGGGGCAAAGTAATATCTCCCTGTGTGATCGTAAATATATTGGGACCGACAATTGCTTTGCCCAGGTCCAGCCTTACCTCTACCTGTTCCGGTCGAATAGACCTCACGAGGGCGCCGGACCCATACAAACTGAGGCTGACGGCATTGACAGACGTTTCAAATATTTTCATTTCAGGATTACGATTCGTGTATTCCACAGGGATTTCAAGTGTTATCAGTGTATCCTTACCGCTGGTAAAGTTAAACCATACACCGGCTATAAACACGATTGAAACCAAACCCGCTATACTAAGCTCCAGATTCCGTTTTCTTAAATGACTCCACTGTTTCTTTGAAACGCCTACATGTTCCTGCAACATGTCTACCAGTTTCTCTTTTTCTTTTATGACCCTCACGCGGGAACCTTTGGCTATGGCCACATCTCCTCTTTCCTCGGATACCACAATTACCAAAGCATCTGTATTTTCGGCCAAACCGGCAGCAGCTCTGTGACGGGTCCCGTAATAGGAAGGTAGATCATCTCGCCGTGATAAAGGCAAAATGCCTCCAACCTCTTTTACCCTATCCCCCTCAACTATGGCTGCACCATCATGCACAGGGTTATCATGCCAGAAAATACTCTTGATCATCTCCTTTGATACCAACCCTCCCCAGGGGATTCCACTTTGAACCACCTCTGCTAAATCTTTTTTCCCGGGAAAAACAATCAGAGCACCGGTACGGGCCCGGGACAGATCATAAACACTTTCTACGATCATCTCTATAGGAGTATTTTCGGCTTTGGCAGGGAAGTCCCACAGGATCGATTTCAGATTTTTCGCTTGAAGAACCGAGCGGATTTCGTTTTTAAACACAACGATAACAATAATTGCGGAAACAGCCATTATTCCTTGAATAGCCCAACTGCTTACGATTAACCCCATAAAAACAGTTATCCGTTGAAAAACCCAAAGTATGGCCAGACCGGTAATCACGCGAAACACATAAGTTCCTGTAAAAAGAACATAAAATCGAAAAAGAAGATAGCTGGCCAGTGCAATATCAAACACATCCTGCCATCGAATGTTAGAAAGAAAGATTATTAGCTCATTCATAATGAGACCTTTGAAAAAATGTATCAATCCGTAACGCTAAACCTCAACGTCTGAAAAATAATTCCTTGCTGGTCGGTGATTTCCACACGCCAGGGACCTTTGTCGCCCTTTAGAAGTCGAATTTTGCTAAATGTTGACCACCTGGTAGGTTTAACAGGGAGCTTTATTTCTGTGCGGAGCTTATCCCTGCTAAACCATCTGTGATAAATGTCCGCCTTTTCAGGAACAGGTTCAAAGTCAGTAAAACAATAGATACTTCCAAGCCTGATAGAAAAAACGATTGCCTCATCAGACGGGCGATGATTTTTTATCCCTTCGCACATTGCAGCATGTGCCAGGGTCAATTTTTTGAGCTCCGGTGAAGATGAGGACGCCCCCTGCTTTTGAGCGCATACTTGCGACGGAATTAAGCAACAGATAAAAAACAGCGATAAAATTAATAAAGTTTTTTTATATATCATGATGTGTCCTTAGAGCTTGCATAAAATGTGAAGTCATTTTTGCAGGAACCCTG
>JASJGP010000404.1:0-3224 GCA_033791485.1 Desulfobacterales bacterium
AATCAAGAAGATCTATAATGGTGGCCTTTTCCGACAGTTGTTGCCGGATAAGGGTGGTTTTACCTGTCGCTCGAGGCCCAAAAAGAAAAAACGATTTCATTTCCAATAAAGGGGCAAGTTGTAAATGCCGATTAATTTCCATATAGCAACTCCATTGTGAATTATCTGGATAATTCACACTATAATTGTTTATTATAAGAGTTGCAAGGGTAATTAGATAAACTTAATCAACTTTTTTTTAACCTTGCGCCCTGAGTTGATTGGTAAAAAATTGCAATATTCACCACGGAAAGGCACGGAAGGACACGGAAAAAGAAATTAATTGTTTCGCCTTCAGCGATAAAGAACTCATAGCAAGTAGGCACTTTTGTATGTCTGCCCGTAGTCCCGCCGCCAGGCGGTTTAGTAATTCTGTGTAACTCGGTGAAAAATCCGTGGTAAAAAATAATAAAAATCAGAATCCATTCCGTTTAATATTTCCATCACGGGTTTGTTCACCACCCCGGTTAAATCCGCATTATATTGGCTCGGCTCTGTAAAATAAACTGTGAAGGAGACCGTCATTTTTTTGCAAGCTTTATTTTATGCCCACACTTTTGAACGTTACCAATTGATTTATCTGTCACCAAATTCTGCAATTGCTTCAGCAATTATACTTTCGTTGACGCCCCGGCGTTTCAAACTTTCAACGAACTTAGCAATGTCAGGGCCTCCTTCAATTCGCTCAAGATCGACTCGTAATCCCTGACCTATATATGCCCGGATTAAAGGTTGGTAACCTGAAAAACCAAGAAGTGGTGCGATGCGCTTCAAATCATCTACCACATCTTTTGGCATTCTCAGGCTAATTACATCCATCGGCCTATTTTTCTGTAAACGGTTTTTTAAATTATTGCTCTTCATATTGCTGCCTTTCATGTCTTGTGACTGGTCTGGCGGAAATAATGCGAAAAATGTCCTCCTTGAGCATGGTGTAGATTGCGTAAAGTAATCTCCAGTTCACTGTCATCCCGACGACCGCTTCTCGCATTTGGCCATTATGAATTTCTTGTTCCATCATCCGCAGGAACGG
The DNA here is from genome assembly GCA_033791485.1 of Desulfobacterales bacterium. Lineage (GTDB taxonomy): Bacteria > Desulfobacterota > Desulfobacteria > Desulfobacterales > JAUWMJ01 > JAUWMJ01. Next base: position 1,073 of record JASJGP010000404.1, read on the forward strand.
ATCAAAAAATACTTCACATGCATTTTCGAAGGCGATACCGTGTTTGCGCAAGTTGGTTTCGGACTTATTGCTATCCCAGTCGAATCGAATGCCATGTAAAGAATACTCAATTTTCATAATATAACATTAATAAAACATATATACAATGTCAATATGTTTTATTGGCAAAGTTAGAAGCTTGAGGCCGGAGGCCAAACGAATTCGGAATTGGAAAAAAATAGGGGACATCCTATATTCCCTTTGTCAATCAAAAAGTTATAATTTTTATTTATTTGTAAAATCAATGGTATAGAAGTCTTTCCGATTTTAAGTAACAATTATCCTTAATAGTTTTCAATAAATTTTTCGGCGGATCTCTCGCTATAATGAACACCACACCTGATTGTTACGTTTATCCGGTATCTGCCTTTTAGGCACCACCTATCATCCCTTATCCAGGTTATAGGTTCAGCGAGAGGCTCATGATTGTCCCTCCCGAAGTCGATGCTTCCAAGGTAAATTGCGAGCTCTCTCACCGAAACTTTTAATCTGTTATTTTCCAGTTAGAAGAAAATCAGGATTGAAATCGATTTTCTTCTTCATTAATGTCCAGGCTATGACCAACATCTTGGCGGCCAGCTTGACTCTCATTTTTACTTTTATTCCGCGCTCTTTTTCTCTACCCTTAAGTGTATTGGTAAAATATTTAATAAAGTTGCTATTTCTTGCTGAGGCAATCAAAGCCGCTTGATAAAGAGCATATCGAAGCGAATTGCTGCCTTTTTTAGATATCACCGGCGTCGCCTTATCACTGCTTTTGCCGCTTCGTTTGGCGCTCAAATCGTAGCCTGACATTTTGATAACCTGGCCTCTATTTTCAAATCTGAAAGGATCTCCGATTTTCGCTAATACAACGGCAGAGATATATGGGCCGAATCCGGGAATGGTTAATAAGCAGTGATATTCAATAAAAGCGGAAGCTGCCTCCTCTATCTGGGCGTCTATCTGTTCAATTAGCTGTTTTGTCTCTTTGACTTGATCGACTAATATTGTGGCCTCAAATTCCGCAAAACGGTTCATCGAACATCCAATGGATTCATAGGCTAAATCATGAATTTTACGTAAGCGTCTTTGTTGCGCAATCCCACGATCTCTGGTTGTCACCGTGAGCATGAATTGCTCAAAGTCCATACCGGCAATCGCATGGGGGTCCAGGCACAATTTTACAATAGCCAGACTTTCGCTTGGGCATTGCCCGAAATATCTGTCAAATTCCGGAAAATACTTCGCTAATAAATTACCGCGAATTCGCATCCTCAAACTGTGGTGCTGCTTTTTGATGCGTTCTCGAAGCGAAAGCAGTTCTCTGAGACCGCTAATCTCCGATGAAGGCGAGTCAAAAAAAAGACATTTACCTTGCGATATCAAATCGGCAACGTTGGCGGCGCATTTGGTATCGTTCTTATCCCAGCGACCGTTTAAAAGCTCTCTATTGCGTTTTACCGAGACTCCGGATACCATAACGACTTCATGTTCACATCTGATCAAATGCATACCAAGCGGTTTATGGTAATTGCTTGTAGGCTCTAACCCGAAAACGATTTTGCTCAGTCCGTTCTGAGCTTTAATTGCGTCTGCCCGGGAACGCAGCTTTGAAAATCCCTCTAAATTATTTGCAAATATCAACCTTCGCAAAAGTGTCTTCCCATTAGCGGTTCCGAAAAAAGCATGGTGCTTATCTTTTGAAATATCAATGCCCACAATTAAATACTCTTCAGAGCCCCGGATTTGTTCCTTGAATTGACGAAATTTCTTAATTCTGAAAAAAGTCTCGTTGTCCATGATAACCTCCTTTCAGCATATTAGCTGATGTTATGATTTAAAATTTTTCCCTCTATGCTATTAGGAGGCTATTTATTTTCAATGATGTGAAACATGTTTTTTCTAGTAATTTTAAAGTACTCTTGGAGGTATTTTCTCTAATGATATCAATATATAACAGGTAAATAATGCTTGACTATTTTGTTTACCTGAAATAAATGAATTGATCGAACCTAGGAGCTGCGGGATTAGCGGAAAAGAAAGGAGGCAAAAATATGCCAAGAACATCACGAATGATCATTGCCGATGAGAAAGCCGTATATCATGTCATGTCCCGCACAGCGCTTGACGG
>JASJGP010000405.1:0-5577 GCA_033791485.1 Desulfobacterales bacterium
TTGATGCTGATGGGTTTCTCGCCCGGTTATTCGGCCATCATCGGCATCGTTACCTGCATCGCCGTCAGCTGGTTCAGGAAAGATACCCGCATCGATGCGAGAGGTTTTGTGCGCGCGTCGCGGGCAGGCGCTGAGGCCAGCCTGAAAATCGGAGCAACCGTCGGAGTCATCGGAATCATCATCGGAGTGCTGACCTACAGCGGACTCATACTGACCTTCGCGGATATCGTCATTGAACTGGCCGATGGCAAACTGTACTGGACCATCCTGCTAATAGCCCTGGCTTCGCTGGTTCTTGGCATGGGCGTTCCCGTGACCGCAGCCTATCTGATAACAGCGGTGGTCGCAGTCCCGGCTCTGACCCATCTCGGCGTCAATTTACTGGCCGCGCACATGATCGTTTACTGGCTGTCACAGGACTCCAATATCACCCCACCGGTCTGCATTGCCGCCTTTGCCGGGGCAACCATTGCCAAAGCCAATATGTGGCGAACCGCCTTTTCAGCCTTTAAATTTGCCAAGTTCCTCTACCTGGGGCCGTTTTTATTCGGTTACGTTCCGGGCTTTTCTCTAGATGGAAGCGCCATGGATATCATCAAGGCCTTTGTACTGATTCTATTGGGGACCTATGCATATTCCTATTTCTTAAGCGGCATCTGGATTAAAAATCTTAAAGGGGTTTTTAAAAAGTCTCCGGCAAGCTGATTTAGGTTTTGGTTTTTCTTCTATAGTGGTTGGCATAAAAACGTTCCGTTATTTAAACGGTTTTTTCTAAAACCACATATACCGCCATTCCACATTTCGGAACATATTTATGGAAAGCGGTATAAATCTCACTATTACAGAGGCAAAAAAAATGACACTCCCAAAAGTTGAAGTTAAAAATATTCTTTATGCAACAGATCTTTCAGAAAGTGCTCGGTATGCATTCGCATATGCACTGAGTCTCGCCAAACTCTATGGTGCGCGGATTACTTTTTTGCATGTGCTGCCCGAAGTCTCCGAGTTTTTGGATTCCCATATCATCGGTTATATCAGTGCGGACCGATGGGAGGGGATTAAGGCCCAGCATTCTACCGAGGCAAGGGAAGCTCTCATTGGTAAGAAAAGAGATTCTGGGGCAGCTAAAGCCGTTCTGGATCAGTTTAGCGAGGACGCGAAATTAGGGCAGGAAGGTGCCGGCTTTCTATCAGATGAAATTATTGTAGAAAAGGGAAATCCTGTTGAGCAAATCCTAAAACAGGCCGAAGAAAAAGAATGCGATCTTATTGTTATGGGAACTCATGGGCAAGGTACACTTGCAGATGTCATGATGGGCAGCACTGCCAGACGGGTATTGCGACGTTCGAAAAAGCCTGTTCTGGTCGTACGGCTGCCTGAAGAAAAATAAAGGGTAAATTATTCCCCTAAAAAAATATCAAGAAAGAACATCAATCTTTACTTTGTCTTTTTCAATGGTATGGTCCGGGAGAATACTAAGTGATTTGATGTTATATTTTTGTTTGAGAACTTTGATGTTACTGTTTTTTAAACCTCTCATTTTAGAGATGGCCCGTGGATGAACTTTTATACAGACTTCGTCTCTAATCGATACTTCTGATTCTAAAATAGCCGTCGCCATGTCAAGAAAAATCCTGGAAAAAACCAGGTGGCCAAAGGCGGAATGATATGGACCCGCAAGAATTTCCGACCCTTTTTCAAGATCTGCTGAAGCCTGAAGTCCCATACGAATGACTTTAATATCGTTTTCACGAAACAACAGATAAAGTTTTTTAACAAGGGAGATGCATTGCTCAAGAGGTATAGGAGCATATTTCCCGTTTTGATACCATTTTGCCAGAAGACTGCCGGCCAGAACTACGGTGGGATAAATTCTGACAAATTCAGGAGACATGTCCGCAATCCGACGTCCTGTAAGTTGAGCTTTGGTTTCATCATCACCAGGCAACCCGACCATCATCTGGAGCCCGATTTCATAATTTCGTTCTTTAAGAAGTCGCACTGCCTTTTTAGTATCGGCGGATGTATGGCCCCGTTTTGATATGGCAAGCACATTATCATCCATGGACTGAACACCAAGCTCAATGGTGGAAACAGGAAATGGGCTCAGGATATCAAGGGTTTCATTGTTAATAGTGTCAGGACGCGTAGAAAACCGAAGGCTATCTACACTGCCCGCAGTAACGAATTTGCCGGTTTCATGGAGCAGGGATTCAATATCCGCGGCTTTTAATCCCATAAAATTTCCGCCAAAAAAGGCAATTTGAACTAGATTTCTATCTTTACCTTTATATTTAAGAAAGTTATTTACTATTTTGTGAAGTTTTGCGGAAGAAGGAATTTTTCCTTTAATGCTCGTAATAGCGCTCTGGTTGCAAAAAGCACATTGATGGGGGCAACCGATATGGGGAAGGAAAACAGGAATGATGAAGGGTTTTTTTCTGGTTTCTGGGTGCTGGTTGGGCTGCATGTACGTTGCACGCAGACAGGAGCGGAGTACAGATCTTGTTTTGTCGGGGATAAAACCTGACGACTCCATAAGCCTGTTTCCTCTGTCCTGGTTATATGTTAAACCTCTTTTAAAATTGAAAGGGCTTTTTTTGCAGCATCCTGTTCGGCAAGTTTTATGCTTTTACCGACACCTTCCGTATTCAGTTCTTTGACTGTAAGCTGAACGGTAAAACTTTTATCATGATCCGGACCGATTTCATTGATAACAGTATAACAAGGCACCATCTTTTTGCTTACCTGAACAATCTCCTGCAGCTTGCTTTTATAGTCATGGTTTGCGCTTGGAGCGTTAATTAAATTTAACAATTCAGAATAATTTTCTTCAATAGTATTAAATGCCGCATCAAAACCGCCGTCAAGATAAACCGCAGCGATGACGGCCTCTAAGGCATTCGCCAGGATGGAGCTTTTTTCCCGGCCCTTTGTATGAATTTCACCTTTTCCGAGCTGTATATACTCTCCAAGATTCAACCTGCGAGCAATAGAAGCCAGCTGTGAATCATTAACAAGATTGGCGCGCATTCTGGAGAGATCACCTTCCTTTAACTCGGGGTAACGCTGCATTAGAGTGTGTCCTGCAACAAGGTTCAAAACCGCATCGCCAAGAAATTCCAGGCATTCGTTATCCCGCATGCCGGCGTCCTGCTGTTCATTAACAAATGAACTATGCCTTAAGGCTTCTTCAAGCAGCTCTTTATTGCTAAATTTATATAGGAGTTTTTGTTCAACTTCGGAAAGGTCAACCTGTTCCATTTAAGCTCCTTTTGAGATTCCGGTTTATCGAAATACGTGTATTAATTTAGTCAATTGAAAACTATGTCCAAATTAGCATTGAGGTAATCCGATTTTAAGGCGGGTCGTTGTCTGAAGGTATTAGAAAGCGTTAAGAAAGAACAACAAACAAGCACATTTTATATGTAAATCAAATAATATGTTCGTTTAGCAAGCTTTTTATAAAAGAATTGCACCTGTTATTTCTTTACGCTTACTTGTGTCTGAGTTCGACACGTCTTAAAATCGGATTGCCTGAATGCGGTTTTTCATAAATATAAACTGTTTCAAATATGAGAAAAATAAAAGCACTATTCCCTTGCTAGTTTTTCATAAATTTCATAAGGCACAGCAAAATCTCCCCTCCCGGATCCCAGCTGAATATCGGGCTTCAAAGAACCATGAAAATCTGTGCCACCTGTTTTCAGCAAACCGTAGCGCTCAGCAAGTTTACTGTAAAAGGTTGTCATACCAGGGGGATTTTCCGGATAATACACTTCAATTCCTTTAAGACCCATGTCCTTTAACAGGGCAAACAGATCATTGGTTTCATTTTTGTCAAAGTTAAGGAGAATCGGATGGGCTAAAACAGGAATTCCGCCGGCATCAATAATAATTTCTATGGCCCTGCTGCAGTCAACACGATACTTATCTACATATGCAGGTTTGCCTTGGGCCAGGTATTTTTTAAATGCCTCATCAATCGATTTAACAAACCCTTTTTTAATCAAATACCGGGCGATATGCGGTCTGCCAAGTTGACCATCACCAATTTCTTTTGCGACGTCTTTTAAGGAAAATTCAAACCCCATGCTATTAAGCCGTTTCACAATTTGCGGGTTTCGATTTTTCCTGGCCTGCTGGAGCACAGCGAGTGTTTTGTTTAACTGTGGATCATCAAGCCTGATGGAATATCCTAATATGTGAAAACTTCCTGCATAGGAGATGGAAGGCGGGGAAGAAGCGCTTATTTCAACACCGGTTAAAAACTTAACTGAAGGAGGTATGCCTGCTTGTAGGGCTTCTTTTGAGCCGGCAATAGTATCATGGTCTGTAATCGCAATGGCCCTGAGCTTAAGTTTTTGAGCCAGCTTGAGAATTTCGGCTGGAGAAAGTGTACCATCAGATGCAGTTGAATGAATGTGGAGGTCTATTCCTTCCATGCCTGTTATAGTCCGATTTTATAGTCCGAGAGCTTTTTCAAGAGCTTCTTCTTTGGATTTACACTCTATGCATTGAGAAGTAACAGGCCTGGCCTTCATCCTTTCAATGGAAATATCTTCACCGCAACTTTCACATACACCAAAAGTTCCGTCTTCAATACGTGCAAGGGCTTTCTTGATCTTTTTGATCAGCTTGCTTTCTCTGTCCCTTATACGAAGCATGAAATTTCGGTCGGATTCAAGTGCGGCACGGTCTGTCGGATCCGGAAAATTTTCCTTTGGAGTAGTCATGCCTGAGACCGTATCATCTGCATGACTTAAAAGCTCTTCCCGCCTGCTGGTCAAAAACTCTTTAAAATACTTGATATCTTTTTTTTTCATGGTTAAGCCTTTTAAATAGTTTATTAATTGTTTTTTATAAAAAGACGAAACATTAACACAATATTAATACCATGTAAAGTAGAAAATAATAATTATCCAATCTGGCTCAGAAGAGTGAATATTGATGCTTGCTTATATACGAGTTTTTCATCGTTTAAAACGGAATATATTTATGACAAACAGTATAATTACTAAAGTTTCGCACCCTTTATCTACAGCGGAGCCTGAATTCTTAAAGAGTTGATTTGTGTCGAAGATGTGGATCGAGACTGTTATATTAGAAAACGTCAATGCTCTCTTCTGGGCAGTAAAGCCGGACTTCCTCTCCTAAATCCAAATGAAGGCTCTTAAATACCGCTTTGGGGATCAAAACGCTCATGGGTATTCCCATGTCAACTAATGCCCGCACCCTGGTCTGTTCATCAGTAAGCTGTATAAGGGTTCCTTTAAAGCTGTTGTACATGGAGGTACTGCTTCCTTTTTGGTTGAGCTTCACCGCTTTTGGATCAATCGATATTCGAATGGAACCCGCCTTTTGAGAAGACACACGCAGCTTCAAACCGCTATTTAATACACAGTATTTGTATCCTTTAGGATCGACTTCAATGTGGCCGCTAAAGATGTTTTCGTAGATGGATTGTGCAACCTTTCCTTCATAAAGAAACAGGGTTTCATCTGCCAGCCTTGAGGCTTGAATCATATCGTGAGTCGTAAAAATCACCGAAATTTCTTTTTCCCGGTTAATCTCTTT
>JASJGP010000406.1:0-2735 GCA_033791485.1 Desulfobacterales bacterium
GCGGTTCCGATTCCTGGGAATTCTTTGATCGGATGCTGGAAAAAGCCGCCGTTGTTTGCACGCCGGGAGCAGGTTTTGGAAACTGCGGCGAAGGCTATATCCGGATCAGTGCCTTTAATGATTACGATAACGTTAAAACCGCCATGGCCCGAATCAAGGAAGCCCTGGCCTAGGAAAGCAGTTGAATAGTTGACTGGCCCCGGTTAAATGCTCCAGAGGCGCACAAGTCCACTTCGCTCATTTTCTACGAAAATATTTAACGGGGTAAATTGATTGGTTAAATAGTGTTTGACATCGCAATTTCAAGCAACGCTGTCTGTTTTGATATTTCGGTATTCTTCTCTTGACAGTAAAACGTTTTGACGCTATAGTGCCATAATTACAATAAGAGGTGATATTATGGCAGCTCAAACAAAACGCGCTACAATTTATTTTGACCCCAACCTTCACAAAGCGTTACGTCTTAAGTCTGTTGAAACTTCCCGGTCCGTGTCAGAACTTGTAAACCAAGCTGTCCGAGAGGCGCTTTCAGATGATGCTGAGGATTTATTAGCGTTTGAGGAAAGGGCTGATGAAACGCTGATCAGCTATGAGAAAATGGTCAAGAGGCTAAAAAAGGATGGCCGAATATAAGGTTTCATTCAAAAAATCTGTTCAGAAGGATTTTAATGCTATCCCTAAAAAGGATCTGAAAAAAATCCTCGATCGCATTGAACTACTTGCGGAAGATCCTAGTCCTCCAGGTTGCGAAAAATTGACGGGGCAACAAAGGTATCGGTTTCGACAGGAACGATATCGCATATTATATTCTATACAAGATGATGAACTGACAGTCTGGGTTGTCAAAGTTGGCCACCGGAAGGATATTTATCGTTGACGCGAACAAATCAGTTAACCCTAAACATGAAGGAGTTAAAAATGGCAGAAGCAAAAGGATTGATGAAACCGGTAAAGCTAAAAAATGAGCTGGCAAAGCTTCTGGGAGCAACAGAACTTCCCAGGACAGAGATTACCAAAAAACTATGGGACTATATCAAAGCGAATAAACTTCAGACAAAGACTGAAAATGGGAAGGCTGAGAACGCAGGCAAGTTCATTGTGGCTGATGCTAGTTTGCTCCCGATCTTCAAAAACACAAAATCAAAAAGCAAATCAGGCAAGGTCACTGACCTTACAAACATGAAGGAGGGCCAGACGATCAACATGATGCAAATGGCCGCTGTTGTCGGCGCAAACATAGAATAATCTTAAAGTGTCGGGCCTACATATGAATTATGCAGGCCCGACACACCTGAGAAAACAATACGAAGCTAATAAATTAATCAACCGGACACCTGACGAAACCGGTTATTAAAACTTTATGCTGATTTACGTTGTGCACATTGTAAAATACTATGAGAAGGGGAGAATAATAGAATGAAAATTCTAATAGTTGGTGGTTCTGGTACAATAGGAAAAAAGGTTAGCGCTCATTTTGCAAAAAAGCACCAGATTGTAATAGCAGGTCGAAAATCCGGTGATGTAAACGTAGATATTGCAGATAGCAAATCAATTGAGGCCATGTTTGAAAACATTGGGAAGGTGGATGCAATTGTTTGTGCTGCCGGAGAAGCCAAGTGGGCAGCTTTGGACTCGATGACTGAAGAAGATTTTTATATCGGGCTGAGAAGCAAACTAATGGGGCAGGTAAACCTTGTAAGAATTGGACAAAAATACTTGAATACCGGTGGTTCGTTTACGTTAAGTACCGGCATACTGGCTGATGATCCTGTTGTAGGCACAACCAGCCCTGCCATGGTCAATGGCGGAATCCATAGCTTTGCAAAAGCCGCATCTTTAGAACTGGGCAATGGCGTCAGGATTAATGTTGTCTCATCGGGTCTGGTTGAAGATGCCGTCGAAATATATGAAGCCTACTTTCCCGGGCATAATGCGATACCAATGGATAAGGTAATAAACGCCTACGTTAAAAGCGTAGAAGGAAAATTGAACGGTAAAGTTATAACGATATATGATAATCGATAAAGGGGACATCCTTCTAAAAAATAAATTTTAGGGGATGTGCCTTAAATTGCATCCAAATCAATACTTTGTTGTCTCTCAAATCTCATAATGCTGGGAGCGCTCATCGAACCGCGCCAGGACTTCACGGGCTTTCGGGGGAACATAGGCCCGTTCATAATCTTCACCGGCGAATAGCTTGACGGCCTCCCAGGAGTCAAATTCCATCAGCGTAATAAACTCTACCTCTTCACCCTGTGCGCGCCGCAGCAGCCGGATGCCCCAGTAACCTTCCACCCCTTTAGCGGCGATGCCGGGAAAAATCTCCGTCTTGAGCAGATTTTCATAAATATCTGCATTTTCAGGTGTCGTCCAGCCGTGCCATATCCTTATTTGACTATTTCTCTATTTGACTGTTTTTCCTTTGAGCTATGAACTATGAACTCTAGGCTATGAGCTTTCTTAGGCGCTTTGCGCCATACTAAGGTGGGCAGCCTCCCATCCGAGTATGGCCTTCTTCCGGGCCTTACCCCCGCCGTAGTTGCCGAAGTCGGCTGTCTTGCGAATCACCCGGTGACAGGGAATGATAAACGAAATGGGATTTTTGCCCACCGCACTGCCCACCGCCCGGGTGGCTCCGGGAATGCCCACCTGAATCGCCACATCTTCATAGGAAACGACCGCACCAAACGGAATTTTGATCAGGGCTTCCCAGACTTTTATCTGGAAGTTAG
>JASJGP010000407.1:0-2568 GCA_033791485.1 Desulfobacterales bacterium
AGGCGCCCGGCAAGCTCCTGGAGGTCTTTCTCTTTCTGTAAAAGATACTTTTCACTCGCGCTTAATTTCTCAAGCAGTTCCTGAGCTTCGGTAATATCCTGCACAAAGCCAAACATCCGCACTGGCTTCCTTTTATCGTCAAAGGTGGTTATTGCCTGCTCATGCACTATACGAATAGTACCATCCGGCAACACAATCCGGTGTTTTATATTTAAAGGTTGTTCTTTATGCCGGGCGTTTTCTATTGATGCAGTTACGTCATTCCTGTCATCAGGATGCACGAACTTGAGAAACATTTTATAGGTTTCGCGGTTGGTATTTGGTGCCAAGCCGAAAATTCGATATGTTTCCTCCGACAAGTAGATATCATTTGTCGTAATATCCCAATCCCAGTTGCCCAGTCGTGCAATTTTCTGGGCCGTTCTAAGACGTTCATGATTTTTCTTCAAGTCATCAAAAATTCTTTGTATGGATTTGAACTGCTTTGCTATTTTCTCCCCCATTTCCTGTAACACGTTTACAAGCGGCTCGAATTCAGCATAAGAAGTGGTAAAATTAAAATCAAAATGGTCTCCTTCCTTGCTCCCGGCAGTAACGCTTTCAATCTCACCTGTAAAATGTTCGAGGGGAACTCTTAAATATTTTCTGATTGCCCAGATGAACAGCACAGTCAAAACTACCGACAAAACTATGCCCTGGGTAATAAGCAGGAGAAAGCCAACCTTAAGACGGTTGAGTACTACCGAGGAATCCGAGTAAACTGTGACAGTGGCCAGGTACACGGAATTTTTCTCAAAGGTATAAAACAATTGAAAACGATGAAACAGGTTGGATTTTTTGGTAAGGAATTTTGTTACGTGAAGGCCGGAATCTTTGTTGATGATTTCAATTCCGGTAACTATTGGCAGTTTGGTAATGCCGATGGCAAGCGCTTCGACCTGAGGAATCGTTGAGGCCCATAATGCCGTGGTCAGGGGTTCAGCAAAGATGTTTTCCAGCTCTGCAAGTTCCTCTTTGATATCATTTTTTACATAAACGTACTTTATGAAAAACTGCAAAGTGAACAGTGTGAGAGCTACCACAAAATAGACAGACAAAACAGCCCAAAGAACTCGAGAAGATAATCTCTTGGGGCTCGGAGTAACCATTACTTTTCAAACTCCTTTTTCATCTGACGATATTCATCGGTAGACCTATAATCCTCAATAGCGTCCCAGATCTCTTTTGCCAGCTCTTTATGCTCATCATAGAATTTCTTTGAAAATATCAGATAGTACTCCTTCCTCTTCAGCGGCGGTTCAACTTTAATGATATTTTCTTTTAAGGCCGGATTGTTTGCCAGAAATTCATCTACCATGTAATTCTGCAAGGCGGCGGACTTGAACTTTCCAATGGCCAGACTCCGAATGATCCCGGTCAAGTTCGGCTCTTCCTGCACCGTTATTCCATTCTTGCGAAGATCGCTCACAATGGCAAAGGATCTAACCGAAACAATATCTCCATCAATGTCATCAAGTCTTGTCCCATCCCAGGTAATGGTGCTGTTCTTATTCTTATACAGGGAATATTCAATCGATCGCAGTATTTTGGATGGATCAGGTCCGTCTCCTTTCATAGGGTAGACGGCATAGGCGGCGCGCTTATCATTGTAACTGGCATCAGCAATGCCGTCAGCAAGTCCGGTCTTGATCAACTCCAGCCCCCTGGTCCACAAGATGGGCTTCAATTTGATATTGATCCCATATTCTTTCGGCAGAACAACATTCAACATGTGATAAATGATTCGGTTTGGTCGAGGCTGCGTTTCTATATCATTAAGGTCAATCGTCCCGGTACTGTCATTATACAGGATTACCACAGGTTCAGAATCAGGCTGCCAGCCAGATGCATAATCTGGAATACCAAACAGCAATAGACATGAAAGTAAAATGATTTGTTTCATTGCTCTTGTCTGATTTTTTTTAACGGTAAAAACATCCCATTTTTTAAAAATAAGTGATTTAAGGAATATTGTCAACTTCGACTCATTCCCAAGATCCGGAATTGGATTTGAGCGCTTTGACACCATTCTTTTTCCAACGCTCGATAATGCCTACCGATAACATAAAGAGGGTCCATCAAAGTAAGGGTATTTGCAGCGCCTATTGTCTCCCAGTCAAGTTTGTTATACGAGATAAATTTGGATGCCCATCCGAGGGAGATGTGTAAATGGGAAAGGGTTTTGACTTTTAAGTTGCGTAAGTCAGCTAACGTTGCAATGATATCACCTTCTTTTACGACCCTGCCGACGTGAAGACCTTTGTGTGGGTTTAAATGGCCATAAATAGTACAAAACCTGTTGGTATCGCTATCCGCGAGATCATGTTCTATAATCACCGACTTGCCAAGGAAATCATTGACAATTCCAACGACTACTCCATCATAAATTACCGGGATCTTCGTTTTTTCATCAAGGCGGCGCATCCTGCCTCGCCGATCCTTGTATAGACATAAATCTAATCCCTCGTGAGGCTTATCCCGCTTCCCCTGATCGCCCCACCATTTGTCCGGCGCATTAAACAACATGCC
>JASJGP010000408.1:0-4640 GCA_033791485.1 Desulfobacterales bacterium
GGTAATGGCTATTTTCATTTCTTTTCCTCATAGTAGTGAATAAAAAATTAAGATAATACGCATAGAGAAAAAAGCAATCCTTTCCATGCCGACAACTGTTCATAGCATGTCAAACACTCCCAATCCTGGCGGCTTCACATCTTGTTCTAAAGGGGTTTTCTGAGAATGGATGGCAATACCACCAGAGGCTTTAATGGGCCTTATTTTGGGGTAATTTTTATCTTTAACAAAATGTAATGGACTCTTGATTCATTTTCTTGTGTCCTTTCCCATATATTTGATTTTCAAATCTGAGGTTAAAAAGTTTGTCGATACCATATGCGGGATTCGGAGAAATTTATAAAAAAACGAGACTTACAGGGATAGTCCACAGGAGATTTTTGGAATCCTCTTCAAGGCGATAATTATATTATTAAGTTGGATTTTGAAGGATGAGGCAAATCAATACTTATGCTGACTGTTAGGCAAACCTAAAGGCGACTAATGGAAGATCAAAGCAACGCCTATAAAAGAGATTGAAAAACCGAGCCTGAATAGTATGGGGTCGTATTTTCCTCAAAATCAAGCATTTTTTGTTTGGAAAAATATCATCAATTGTTCAATAGATTATATGAAGCAAACCTCACTATTTTTCTGCTTATTAAAAAACATATACAAACGATTATGACATTGACAATGGCCACTTTATTCGCTATGGGATATAATATTGATTTCTTTTATATCTGACACCATTTTATTGCTATAGTTCAGAGCACATGAATTGACACCTTTCACTTATTATATGGATGAAAAGGGTATTAATCCATCAGTGTATATTTACAGACATCGGAATAATTAGCTGCTAAGGGTATCGGCTTTTAGATGCTTTATAAAAAAGTGAAGATCCGACTCTGGTTTTGGAGTGTTTTTCAAATAATTCTGTGATTTTTCAAATTTTAAGTGTCCAAAAATCCCACAAAAGGCCACTAATGCCTTTTGCTTACGGGTGGTTATGAAATATTAACTATTTTCAGTTTCCGAGGTCTGATATCTATAACCCAAAACCAAAAAGGAGAACTATAATCATGTTACCCTTGAGTCATAATCAGATCAGAGCGATTCGCAACGAAAAGCGCAATCTGGAAGTGGAAGTCGCAAAAAAATTGTACGGCTACTTTAACGCAAAATACAAGTATCGCATCCAGAAGATCGTTCGTATTCTCTTGAACCACATCCTCAGCGCCAGGAAACAAAACGACCTGAACCTAATCTTGGTGGGGAAAAAAGGCAAATTCCTTATGTTTAAACAGGGTGTGCAAGCTTCCGTACATGGGCTGAACCAATTTCTCAAACGGGAGGCTTCCTGGACACTTGACCAATGCTCGGACATGATCCGCCTCTTCGGCGAAATTAACGAGGATTGGCATAAGCTGGGTTTATCGCAGAACCATGAAGACGGACAAAAGAAACTCAGACCCGAACCCACCTTCCTCAAAGTCGGAAGCGGCAAACCGGTCAAAGAGGGGGGATGGGGCAAGAACTTTGGTCACCGACACCGGGGAGATAAATCTGTTCCGCAAAAAACCGGCGAACCTTTCGTGAATATAGGCTCCATAATACGGGGAATTGACAAATTTCAGTTTCTTCCAAAGAGCGTTATCGCTGCCATTGATCGAACATTCGGCTTGAGACCGGAGGGGGGGGATGTATCAGGAACAACGACGGATTCCCTCTATGCCTTGCGTTGGGGTGGCGGAGTATCCGGCCTTACTCAGGATATGATAAAGGCTATTCAGATTCTGCCGTTAGTGACTATGGTTCCCCAGGGTCATCATACCATGGTAGAATGTGCCTATCCGCTCTCCCGCCATGGGGTCATTGACTATCACATAGGATACTACAACACTTTGGCCCCCAAAGAATCACCAGCTCTTTTTAATACCTTGCTAGGCCCATTGGACGGGTCGGATAAAAACAAACATATTCTGGTATGGGGTCACGGCTCTGGGGAGCAAGGTGTACAAATGGATAGACAAGATGAAATCGCCGCGTTCAAAAAAATGGCACGGGTACTTTCCGCTTACGGGTTTTGCGTTACGGGCGGGTTGAGCGATTTCGAGCAAGCATTAAATGCCGTCAAGACTTTCAGCCCTGCCTTTTTGGCCCCGCGGCTCGAACAGCTGAGAGATCAAGTGGGACTGAGTGAGCTGGAGAGAAAGTTCAGACAGATGAGGAATCGACCGAGATAGGTCTTGGGGTAGGACCGGGATAAATAGTCATAAATATAGGAAAAAGCTTTAAAAGACACCCCCAAAGACAGCACTTTAAGAATCAAAACTGATTTCAAACCAGCCAAATGAACCGGACGAGCCGGTTATTTGATTAACTGGATTCAAGGATAATTATCCTATTCATGATTCAACTTAATACATAAATTAGTTTATTTTGGACTTTGGAGGTAATGAAAAAACAGGCTTTTATTAAACAAAAAAATTAAGCGGTCCCATTCTGATGTGGTGTGGACTATTAATTATTAAAAGTCCCAGTTTCTTTTAATCGAAGCCCGGCACAATATCTTGTGTTTCAGAATCAGTGTTATTTTTCTGATTTTGTGAAGAGAGACTCTTCTGTTCACAATTTTCCTGAATTATAATTTTAGGTTCAATTTTAGAAAGCTCCCCAATCGATACGCTTATACTTTCAAAATCTTTTTGAATTTTACCAATATCATTTGATATTTGTTTAGCATACTGTTGATTTTTGTTTGGAATTAATATGCTTCCAAGTTCAACGGCATGGGTATATTTATACCCAACCTCAACTGTTCCCATAAAAAAAGATATTGTTTCAAAAACAAGGAATAAGTGGACTTTAAAAATCGAACCGGAGTTTGTCCAGAGGTCGGAGGGGATTGCGGGCGTATCATTGATTGCAATTGCGTACAGGTTCTTAATGCAGTGGAGGTAGGATGTCACCGGTACGGCTTACCGAAAATTGTGAGGGAGATTAATTTCTCTTGACATGATTTTATCCAAAGCCGTAATATTAGGGTTTAATATAAAGGCTTAATTTTAATATATCTTTTGAGGAGTTCATAAAAAATGCTACAGGACAAAAAAATAGGGTTCATCGGATGCGGAAATATGGGGGAAGCATTGGTTAGCGGCTTGGTTCTTTCCAAAGCAACAAAACCTGAAAACATTATCTGCTCTGATGTCTCAACCGATCTGCTGGAAGAGGTCCGGCAAAAATACGAAATATCGACCACCACCGACAACATGGAAGTGGTTAAACGCTCAGACATTATCATCTATGCCACCAAACCCCAGATCATCGGGTCTGTTCTCAAAGAAACAGCCCCTGGCCTGGACAAATCCAAATTGATCATTTCCATTGCAGCAGGCGTCCCCCTGGCGGCTATTGCTGCAGGCCTCGGCAAGGAACTTCGCCTGATCCGAACCATGCCCAATATCTGCGCCTTTGTTAAAGAAAGTGCCACTGCCATTGCTGCGGGAAAATTTGTTCTGGAAGGAGATGTGGAACTGGCCCGGGCTATTTTTGATTCGGTAGGGGAGACGGTTTTTATCCAGGAAAATGTGCTCATGGATGCCTTCACCGGGTTGAGCGGCAGTGGGCCAGCCTATATTTTCATCATTGTGGATGCCCTGGCAGATGCCGGCGTAAAAATGGGACTTTCCAGAAAAGATTCCCTGTTTTTATCCACCCAGACCGTTCTGGGATCGGCCAAGCTGCTCCTGGAGTCAAAGGAACACCCGGGACAACTTAAAGACCGGGTGGCCTCCCCCGGCGGAACCGCCATCGCAGGCATTCACACCCTGGAACAAGGAGGGTTGAGAACCACCCTGATCAATGCCGTGGAATCTGCTGCCAAGCGGTCAAAGGAACTGGGCGATCTAATGGTCAAGGATTTTATCGAGAACAATAAAAACAACGGCCAGCACTAGGATTTTTTAACCCAAAACAACACCGGGGTCAAAATTCTGGTTACGAATTCTGACCCCGGTGCCTGGCAAGGAACTAAAAGGAGGCGGTTGTGTTTAAGATCTTTGCGGACTTAAACTTCAAGTTCCTTTTTAAGCCAGTCTCGAACATTTCCTTCCACGGCATAGACGCCTTTGTATTTGCCGATGCCCTGGAGAAATTCTGCTTCAAGGTTTTTGGGAAGTTTGAAATTGCCCAACTCCTCGGAGTCAAACCCGCGTCTCCGGACCAGGGTAAGAATAGGGGGCCGTTTCCAGGTATTGATCACAAAATAGACCGTCTCATTGTCATTGTCCCGGGAATTATAATACTTCTGGGATCTAAGGGGGCCCCATTCCAGGTGAAGTGCAATGGCTTCCTCCGGTGTCATCTCCCAGTCAACGGAATATAAAAGATTCCAATCTTTTTTTATTTCATGAAGATCCATACTTCCTCCATTTTTTTGGTTTTGTTGAACAATTAACGCCTTCATCTAATAATAGGCATAGTGTACATATTATAAAGCAATTTTTGTGCCGAAACCAAATAATTAAATTTTATGTTTTAATATCAAGATCTTAAGCTTAGATATTCTAACAGAACAAAGGAGGAAGTTAAGCAGATGAGACAGGATTGATACACCCCCGAAGAAACACTTATGTCTCGATGGGGGTGTCTAT
>JASJGP010000409.1:0-6437 GCA_033791485.1 Desulfobacterales bacterium
CGAAAGTTTCTAAAACTGCCTGTACCTCCTTTTGGGAAAGAGCTGAAACGGAAAGCAGCCCGTCCGACCTAAGTTTGTTATCTTCAAGATAATACTTAAAAAGATGATCGTAAACCGTAACGGGCTTTATGCTGTATCGGACCATGATTTTTTCAATTGACTCTCCGGCATTATATGCTTCGCCTATGATTACATGCCTGAGTTTCCCGGTTTGTTTTGAAGTTTTCCTCTTCCTTTGCCCGATTTCTTTCGGCCTTTCATCAATACTGTGTTTTTCGCAGTATTCGCAGATAATCTTAAGAAAGATAAATCCGTATCTTTTTAGCTTTTCTTCGCCAATACCGTAAATATTCCTCATATTTTCTATTGTTTGAGGAAAAAATGCGGATATTTCGATCAAAGTCCTGTCTGAAAAGATAACATAGGGAGGGACCTTAGCCTCATCTGCAATCTCTTTTCTCTTCTTTCTTAGCCTGTCAAAGAGTTTTTCATCAAAATCGGTGATATTTTCAGTTGGCCTTTTCTTAACAACTTTAATTTCATCAGCTTCAACCCTGCCGTAAACATTTTCTTTCCCCTTGAAAACATCCCAGGCTTTTTCAGTGAGCTTCAGCCCTCCATACTCCATATCCTGCGCCACAAGCCCTTTGTGCAGAAGTTGACGGGACAGATGAAACCACTGTTTTTTCGTCAGCTCTTTTCCGATTCCATAAGTTGATAAATTTTGATGCTCGAATTTTAACACTTTCTTTGATTCCGAGCCACGCAGAACATCCACAACATGTACCGCGCCAAATATTTCTCCCGTTCGTTTTACACAGGACAGAAATTTCTGCGCATAAACTGTGATATCTTTAAGTTCTTTTTTGTCCGATTTATCCGCGAGGCAATTATCACACATGCCGCATGTTTTTATGGAGTAGTCTTCACCAAAATAGCTGAGAAGGGGTATTCTGCGGCATATGTCCGTTTCTGCAAACTTAAGCAAAGCCTGAAGATGAATGTTTGCCACACGTTTTTCATGCGCCGGTTTCTGATTAATAAAATACTTGATCTTCTGGATGTCTCCATAACTGAACAGCAGCATACACTCGGAACGAAGACCGTCCCTGCCGGATCTGCCTATTTCCTGATAATAGCTTTCAATATTTTTCGGAAGGTCATAATGGATCACAAAGCGTACATTGGGCTTGTTTATACCCATACCGAATGCAATTGTAGCTACTATAATAAGCACATCATCCTTTATAAAAAGCTCCTGATTCTTTTTCCGTTCTTCATCCGAAAGACCGGCATGATAAGGACGCACTGAAAAACCTTTTTGCTCAAGCATCTTTGAAAGGTCATCCACCTGCCTTCTGGAAAAGCAGTATATAATTCCCGACTGGTCAGGAAACTGTTTGATAAATGATACTGTCTGGTCAACAGGATCTGCTTTTGAGACAATTCTGATAAAGAGGTTTTCCCTGTCGAAGCTGCTGATATATTCATTGGATGATTTAATATTCAGACTGTTTTTAATATCCTGCTGAACCCGTGGTGTTGCAGTAGCCGTAAGCGCAATGCAGGCGGCGTCTGAAAAACGTGATCTGACATCGGCAAGCTGCCTGTATTCAGGACGAAAATCATGCCCCCACTCTGAAATACAGTGAGCCTCATCAATGGCAAGACAATTAACTCCTACTGATGATAGCAAGTCAAGTATGCCGGGTTTAAGAAGTGTTTCCGGCGCAATGTAAAGAAGGTTAGTCTTGCCCTGTTTTATTAGGCCGATATTTTTTCCATACACCTCCCGCGAAATCGAACTGTTCAGACAGACAGCAGATACTCCCAGTTCTGCAAGCTGTTCAACCTGATCTTTCATCAAAGAAATCAGGGGGGATACAACAATGGTAAGACCGCTGAAAATCAATGCAGGAATCTGGTAACAAAGGGATTTTCCACCGCCTGTGGGCATGATGACAAGCGCATCCTGTTTGTTAAGAACACTATCAATGATTTCAGCTTGAAGTGGTCTGAATTCATCATAACCGAATACTTTTTTTAGAATTTTTTTAGGATTGCCTTTCATTAATGCCTTGTATATGAGCCTTTTTCGAATTCATCAAGTTTTAGGTTAATGTAATTGTATGTTTTGTCAGATACTTAAAACTTAAAATGTTTCGTAAAAGTGGTTTTTTACGTACTCATGTGGCGTTCATATCCATAATTGCGCCGTTAAAATCACGAAAATTTTTAAATCACAATGCATCAAAAGAAGTCGCAAAATCAAGAAATATCTTTTTTGCCTCGTCCCTGAAAAATCTCTGCGTTTTGTATATGGAACTTGGAACGATGCAATCAACCTTCCTTTGCGCCCCTATTCTTTGCTTGACCTTCATGCGTTTTTATAATATCATATAATACATTCAATTTATGGGATTTTTAACCTTACAGCGATATCTGTCGCTACCAAAAATGCGTTTTTTTAAACTTGTTTGTTTGGTGATTACGTAAGTGTTTCGAGTTACGCGTTGCGAGGTGTTAATCGGAAATAATCCTTTTTTATAACCCGTACCCAGGACCCCGCAATCTGTAACGCGAAGGATCCCTCAAGCCGGGCGAGTTGTTTTTATGACTTCAATCGCAAAATTTAAAGTAGACCATCTTATCGGGAGGCAACTCGGAACATCTACTATAGTAAAAGAGTTGGCCCGCGGTGGTATGGCTGTTGTTTTTATTGCGTATCAACGGTCATTGAAACGCCAGATTGCGG
Source organism: Desulfobacterales bacterium (assembly GCA_033791485.1). GTDB lineage: Bacteria > Desulfobacterota > Desulfobacteria > Desulfobacterales > JAUWMJ01 > JAUWMJ01. The sequence goes on from JASJGP010000409.1 coordinate 2,756, forward strand.
TCAAAATACTCCCCAAAAGCCTTCTCACCCAAAAAACAGCGGATCTGTTCCGCCAGGAAGCGGAATCAGCAGCCATTCTATCGCATCCAAACATTATCCCAATATATGAAGTTGGAGAAACGGATGAATTCCTCTTCTTTACTATGCAACTGATTCAAGGGCTTTCTGTTGCAAAATCTCTTGCAATGGCTAAAAAAAATATTTTGCCCTCAAAACGCATCCTGCCACTTAATACCACGATCAGAATTATCACCCAGGTTCTTGACGCCCTTAATTATGCGCATACACAGGAAATAGTTCATAGAGATATTAAGCCTGCAAACATCCTAATCGAAAAGCATACACAAAGAGCTATGATTACTGATTTTGGGGTAGCAAAGGTCTTACGTGGCGAGGATGAAAAGCATTCGATGCTTCTGGGGACGCCGACCTATATGGCTCCTGAGCAGGTGTTAAGAACTAAAATGGATAACAGGATTGATATTTATGCAACAGGTACAATGTTTTTTCAGATGCTGGTACCTGAATTGCCTTTCCCTAAGCATAAATCCAAGGCTGATTTGCTTAAACAAAAGGCATTGAATAAAAAAGGAATATTTCAAAAAAAACCTTCTGAACTCAACCCTAAACTCAACCGGGATATGGACATAATTGTGCAAAAGGCAACAGCCTTTGATCCTGATAAAAGATATGCGATCTGCCGTGACTTCATAGACGATCTAGAGGAATACCAGAGAAAATACATGCAATAAAAAAGGGCAGCAAAATGACAAAACCTAAACTAATGAAACAAACAGTCGATAAGATCGGCAGAGCTTTTGCTCTATTATTTAATCGTTTAGTAATGTACAATTTAGATCATCCCTTCACCGTCGACTCCATGAAGAATTACTACAAGACCATCACAGAAGGGCTTAGTACTTTCTCTCCAATCGTTCTGATTATGAATCAGGAGCAATTTTTTATAGAAGAAGAACCGTTAGATTCCCGGATTAATCTTTCAAAAATGGTTATCCACTTTAAAAAAGCCGGTATTCAATCCATCTCCTTTGAAAAAGGAATGAAAAGCGATGAGCTTAACCATTTCATTGAAATTTTTTCTAATCTCAAAAAATTTTCCACGGCAGATCACATGAAAAAAGCTCTTTTACGCAGTAATGTAAAAAAAATCAGAATAAATCACGTTATCTTTAAGAAAATGACTTCTGATGATAAAATTGTTTCTAAGGGAACAATAATTGGGAACCAATCAGGAATGCCCGAAGCGTCCCAGGGTGCGGCAAAAACGAAGTTTATGGATATGATGGTTGAAAATATCGTCATGGAAGAAGTTGAAAAGTCCCTCTCAATAAAAAGTCTTATGGAAGATCCGACCGGTCTTTCAAAGGCTATAGTCGATAAAGATCTTTCTGCTTCTAAACAAAGGGGTGGTGGAGAAGGTAAAGGCGATGCCTCAGGGGCCTCAACCGAGACAGATCCTTCTGCTTCCAAGGAAGGCGGCGACGGAAAGGGCGGATCCGGTGATGGAAAAGGTGGGTCCGGTGATGGAAAAGGCGGCCTTGGCGATGGAAAGAGCGGATCTGGTGATGGAAAAGGCAAGTCAGGCGATGTGATTATTAAACAGCTTGACCTGCTTAAGAAAGAAGTCGAAGCTACCATGTCGGGCACGGGTAATATACAAATGCCGGAATTGGCCAGTGCGGTCCTTGCCATGAAAAAGGATTTACTGGAACAAATCGAAGCACAGAAGGCCATGGGCGTTGTTTATGAAAATGAAGGAATGATACGCGATGAAACCGACGCCATGATGGACGGAATACTTATTCAACTTATTAAAGAAGAATACAAGCAGGGCAAAGTATCGATTCCACGTCTTGGCCAGATAATTCGGCGTATGATCCCGGAACCGGAAGAACTTAAGCGCCTGCTGCCTAAGATAAAAAAGGCGTTGATGGAGGAAGGAATGTCTCTTCCCCAGTTCGCGCAGTTGGCCCAGGAATTAGGAAAGGAATTGCAAAGCGAAGAGCTTGCTCAGATACTCAAGAAAAGTGCTGAAGAAATCGGCGTAGATGGTGAAGATCTAATACGTGAACTCCAGATTGATCCGGCGGGAGCGGCCGAACTTATTTATCTTGCTTCTGAAATTAAAAAAGGAACCGGCGATGAAAAGGTTTTATCGGATCTGCTTGTTGATTATGTTGAGCGAATTGGATCAAAGATATCTCTTGATGCTGCTGAGCAAAAAGGTGAAGAAGGAGGCAAGTACCTTAAAGATATTATTTCCAGAGTGGAAACGGAAATTGTCGATAATTTGAAGCAAAAAGATGTAAATACCGATATCATCGGTTCTGTTGAAAAGCGTCTCGAAGAACGCATGGAAGAATGCTTTAATAAGCTTCAGTCTGATTGGGCTTCGCGTTCTGAATCTTCCGGTGCCGGAAAGGGCAAGACCATCCTCGATATTTTCGAGGAAGACGCAGAAGAAGGAGAGGAGTTAAAGGCAATCCTTGAGAACGTACGATCATCAGTTCGGGAAGGAGGCCTTGATGAAAACGATTTAAAGCAGATATTTAATGAAATCTCTAAAAGTAAACTCGATCAGCAGAAGAAAAACCTGAAAAAAGAAGAGCTGAAAAGGAAAGCGCATCAAATGGAAGAGCAGGAAAAGAACGAGATAAAAAAGAAAACACAGCAAATGGAAGAGCAGGAAAAGAATGAGCTGAAAAAGAAACCGCAGGAAAAGAAAAAAGGAAAGCCAGGTCTTCCAAAAGGTGTCTTGAATCGCAACAACATACTTTTTTTTATTGATAAAGAAATCTCACGGGCCGTTCGTTATTCAACGCCCTTTTCAGTCATGCTGCTTTCGATTTTAAAGGTTACTCCTAAAAAACCTGTTCCTAAGGGATCGATTTTACAGAGTGATGTTATGAATGCAGTTCTTGCAGAGCTGGCAGAAGCTGTACGTGAAACTGATATGGTCGGCCTTCTGAACAAGAAGAAGATATTAGCCTTGCTTCCGATGACGAAAAAAACGGATTCGAAAATGGCTATGAGTAGAATCATGAAGACTTTGCAAGCCGAACCGTTTATCATTAACGATTATCCTCTGACAGTAAAATTTGTCGGTGTAGTTACTGCTTACGATTATGATCGGGCTCTAACACTGAAAGCTTTTATTAAGGCGTCCGAAAATGAACTCTTTGACATGATTAACAGGTTAAAAAATATCCAGGATATTTACTAAGGGCTCGCTAAAAAATAACTTCACATTTTATTGAGCCGATTAATTGACTTTTTACTTTTTACCACGGATTTTCACGGAAATTTCACAGATACTAAATAACCAAAATTCTGTGCGTTACTCGACCAGCCGGCATACAGGATCAAGTATCCTCGCTTGATATATGAATTTACAACCACCAACAGTACGGGCTCTGGGACTGTGTTCCGGAGGTCTTGACAGCATTCTGGCTGCCCTGGTTTTGCGCAGACAGGGGATAGATGTTGAATGGGTTACCTTTGAAACACCGTTTTTTTCTGCCCAAAAGGCCAGTCAGGCAGCACAAATAACAGGTATTACTCTATCCATAAAGAATATCACAACATCCTATCTTCAGATGCTGAAAAACCCTCCGTGCGGTTATGGTCAAAACATGAACCCCTGTATGGATTGCCATGCTTT